>CANDMD010000170.1 GCA_947385725.1 uncultured Lachnospiraceae bacterium
TATATGGGATTCGTGTGTCTTGCTTCAATCCTGATATGGTTAAAATGACCAATAGATGGTAATTTTCAAACACGCTCTAGTTATCGATGATTGCTTTGTGATGGACATTCGATAAAAAGGGAGATACTACATTGATTAAGCGAATGAATATAATTTTTTCAGTAATTTGTATTTTTATATTCTTATCTGCATATGGAGATAGCATTTCAACTGTCATACCGGAAGAAGAGACTGCAAATAAAGAGGAAGAAACCGGCAGAGTAGAACAGGAAGGAACCCTATCATGGAAGGACAGCCATATTACTCTGGGCAGGCGTTTTGATGTTGCTGTGGTCAAAGATGATATAGTATATGGCGCTTATATAGATGCGACAGGTCTGGTGGTAGTTTCACTGAATACACAAGACGGGAGTATCCTCAGTGAAGCAGAGATAGAGGGTGCTACAGACCTATGGAGTATAACAGCGGATTCACAGAAAAATATGTATATTGTGGGATCTCTGGATGAAAGAGACTGTTTCTGGAAGATTGACAACAACGGCCAGGTTACTGTCTGGGATGACTTTGAACTGGAAAACAGCGCTTATTATGAGTATTACCTCCATCCCCAGCCTAAAGGGATGTATATGGACGAAAAAGGAATCTTTTATCTTTGGTACGAATTAAATGTTCCCGCCACAGAATTTGACAGAGAAGCAGAACCGGATGTATATACTATGGCTGACAGAATCTATGTAAAGGACAGTCAGCTGCAGACACTGTACTATGAACAGATACCGGATTCCAATGGCTCAAAGCTGCTGGGGTTTTCCTTTGACAGGGTAGGAGTTCCCACAATCCTGGCGCAGGACGCAGAGGGCGTCTATATGCGTGAACTGGCTGAAAATGGGGAAGATGTCCCCAGGATACCGATAGACGGGATAGAGCCATTTACAGAATTTGGAAAGGTAGCGATGACGGAAGGTGGATTCCTTTTCTGTCAGGGGAACAGGTTATATCGGTATCTCTTTGGAGAGCGGTCCTATCAAAAAATACTGGATCTGGCATCCTATGGGATTTTTGCTTCCAATATTATTTACCTCGGTGCAGAGAACGGTAGTATCAGGCTTGTGGATAATTATGCGGCGGAAGAACCTTCAGAATACACGCTTCTCCAGCCGGGAGAGAGCGATAAAATGCAGTTGACCCTAGGGACAATAACCATGCAGGAATATTCTGACCTGGAAAGCGCTGTCACACGGTTCAACCGTTTCCAGGACGACATCCGAATAGAATTTATCAATTATTATACGGCGGGAAATCATTTTGATGATGAAGTGGAACGGCTGAAATTGGAGATTATCAGGGGAAACGTGCCGGATATTTTAGAGGTATCCATGATCAACTGGGAGATGCTTGTAAGCAAGGGTTTATGGGCAGACCTTTATGGCTTTATGGAGCAGGACGGGGAATGCAGGAAAGATATGCTGATGCCGAATGTGGCGGAAGCCTATGAACTTGACGGGCATTTATACTGTATTGCCCCCAGCTTCTAGATTGAAACCATGTGGGGTGGCGAATCCATTGTCCAGGGTCGGTATGGGGTGGCATTCCCTGAACTGGTACAGATTTTACGGGATAACGGAAAGGATGTAAACGCCATATATGGCATTTCCACAGATGTATCTGTACTAAGGGAGCTTTGTACCATGGGAATGGATGCATTTATTGACTGGAATAACGGAACCTGTGATTTTGAAGGGGATGCCTTTCAAGAAGTCCTTGAATTTGCCAAGGAATACGGGAAAGAAGATACAGAGGGGATCCTGCTGGACAGGATCCGAGAAGGGAAAATACTGATGTCTGCAGGAATGCTGTACAGCGTGGCGGATTATCAGCTGGAAAAGGAGCTGTATGGGGAAGAAGTGAATTTTATCGGATACCCTGTCCAGAACGGGACAGGCACCGCTGTGAGCTTCAGGGGAAGCCCGTTAGCCATTCATGCAAATGGGGAGAATGCGGATGCGGCATGGCAGTTCGTGAAATATTTTCTGCTGAACGGTTATGACGGCAGCGGTTTTCCTGTCATAAAGGAACAGTTTGATGCAAAAATGCTCCAGGATATGGAGCCGTCAAAAGATAACCTGCCCAGCCGGACATATTCCGACAGAAATAATGGTTACATTATGGTATATGAAGCTTCCCAGGAGGATGTTGACGCTGTGAGGGAGCTGATAGAAAGGGCAGACTGTAAATGCCAGTACCACCCGGAGATACAAAATATCATCAGCGAGGAGGCGGAAGCCTACTTTACAGGACAGAAGAGCCTGGAGGAGGTCACGGCTCTGATCCAGAACAGGGTAAGCTTATACTTGGAAGAACATATGAATTAACGCGAAGACTCTGACAAATATAAGGATATATTTTCCAGCTTTGGATGCAAATATATCTATACATTGACATCAAAAGCACCTACTCTCTGGTATAATAAGATTATCGAAATCAAAAAAAACCTAAGAAGGAATTTGAGACAATATATTTTACAATAAACATGACTTCCATCGGAAATGATTACGATAGGGTATGTGCTTGGACCGAAAAACCCGGCGGAGCTAATTATTCAAATCCGGATAATTAGGTTTATTTAGGCGAAACTGAACAGGTTGGATATGACAGCGTTCCTAAAGTTGGAAATAATGTTGTTCTTAATCTTGATAACCCAGTAAAAACGGAAGAAACGGTGTCAGTAGAAGGTCGCTGGAGTCCGAATTAAGGCCTATTATTAAAATAATGAATTGATGACTAAAGATAATGTATTTCCCCTTGGGTTTGTAACCCAGGGGGAATAGAAAGGCTACAATATGTCATATTTTATTACAGATGTCAAGAAACTTTACAAAAGCCAGATGGTAAAATGGCTGCTAATTTTCCTTGCTGTCATTATGACCCTGGATCCCATATCACATTATGTTACCCATATCGGTATAAAGACCTTTGTAGAATATACTGGAACAGATCCTTTTCAATACTGGCTTCTGATGCATTCTTCGCACTGGGGAGGTACAGTGTACTATGCATTGATATATGTATTTCCTGTTATATCGACAGGCCTGATTCTCTATTATGAGAGATGCTCTTCTGTTTTTGAATTTTCTGTAATACGTGGCAGCAGGATCAAATATTACTTATCTAAAACGGGCGCTGTTTTCGTGATGACTTTCCTTAATTTTTTTGCGGCTCTCACTGTAAATGTAATAATCACATACCTAATTTATCCGGCAGACAATCCTTTGACACAGCAATACACCTATATCATTCCCAAGGAGGGTATGTTCTCCTACCCCTTTTATCAGAGGAATCCCTTATGCATGGTAATACTCTATACTTTTTTAAATGCACTGGTCATTGCCTTGTATGCGTTATTTTCACTCGCACTTCACGCAATCATCAGATTTAGAAACAGATACGCAGCTGCGCTGGTTCCATTCCTCGCCTTATACCTGATCAATTATTCTGTCGGTCTGCTTTTAAAAGGACATTTGAATCAGCAGCTTAGTATTCTTATCCAGCCCCAGGCTGCAAGTGCACTGGTTCAAATCATTCGCGGCAGGGATGTATTGATGGCATTTTTAACGGTACTGCTGCTGGATGCGATATTGCTTGTTATTGGTTATGTGAGGAATAAGGAGACCTTATGAGCATAACAAAAAAATTCGCCAAGGTATTTGGGACGATACTGCTCCTCACCGGAATCATATTACTGGTCATGACCATAATTTATACGGACGACTCGTTCTGGTTATCCAATGTATTCCATGATAAAGTGTATATTTATCAATGGTCAGTGTTATATATGGCCGGTGTCATATACCTGGACAAATTTATGACTACACCAGTATTGACGCGTATTGGGAGCAGGAAAAGAGCGGCTTTTGTTTTGCTTGGGATCAAATTTGGATTCGCCTTATGACGGAATTGCCGGATACGCGGCGCTGTCTGCAATATTGATCTGCGCATTGTTGTATTTATTTAAAGTCGGCATACGAAAGGATATTTTATGAGCAGGGCAGTCATTAAGAATGCAAGATATAAATACGGACTCATATTCTGTTCCCTGATTGTGACATTTTGCGTCCTGATCAAGATAGAGGGTTTTGACGAATTAGGGGCAGCCAGGGTCATTCTGGGAGGATACCCGCTTGGGAGGACAATATTGATCCTGACATTTGTGATAAACATTTCCCTGATCCAGTACCTGAATGCCGACCAGATGGTGCTAATGCTTAAAAAGAATGAACTTTTACTGATCCGTTATGGGAAACCGAAAAAGCTGCTTTGCCGATTGTTGAAAAGCATATTATACCAAAATATCATTTACGCCTTTTTGATTCTGGCGGCATCAGCGATATCCGGGATACTGTGTGGACTTCCGTCTTTCCCGGGACGCATCCGGGAAGTAGTGGAACTGGGATCCAGGGGACTGCTGATATGCGCATTTTTCTCGCTGGTACAAGTGATTTTGATCATACGGCTGAACGAGGTCAACACATTTATGGCCATGCTGGTATTTTCTGTCCTGTGCGCATTTTTGTCACGCATTGACATAGGGATTTTTACTCTGTTTCCAATACAGCTGTCAGGAATAAGGCTTGGCTGAATGTTATATTATGTATGGGTTACATTGTCGGCGGAACATTTTTATGTTTTAGAATATATCAAAAATACTGGCATTCTTTCTTCTGATTTGTGCCGGAGCCACAAATCTGGATTGCAGATCCGAATTTGATATTTGATTGCGTGCCTACACAGGGAAGGGTATATATACCCTCATAATTGCTTCAGCATGGAGGATTATTACTTGACATTATAAGGAGGATTACTATTGATATAACAGTAAACAACGTAACGAAAATAATCAAGGGGAATACAGTACTGAGTGATATTAACCTGGAATTCCACAGTGGAAAGATATATGGAATCGTGGGTAAGAACGGAAGCGGAAAGACAATGCTTCTGCGCATTTTGGCAGGATTGATATGGCCAACGGAAGGAACCGTATCCGTGGACAGACAGGAACTGCATAAGGATATTTCCTTTCCGCCGGATATGGGCATCATTATTGAGAAGCCTGAATTGCTGGAACAGCTCACGGGACTGGAAAATCTTAAGCTGCTGGCAGAAATTAAGGGAATTATTTCTGAGGAGCAGATCATTGATTTTATGAATCTGTTTTCATTGGATCCAAAATCCAAAAAGACACTGAGAAAATATTCCCTTGGCATGAAGCAGAAAATCGGAATCATACAGGCAATTATGGAGGGACAGAAGCTTCTGATCCTGGATGAGCCTTTTAATGCATTGGACGAAGCTACCGTTGTAATGTTGCGGGAATTATTCCAAAAATACAGGCAGGAGAACCGCCTTCTGATCCTTACATCGCATCACAGGGAGGATATAGATATTTTATGTGACGAAATTTTTGCGATGCAGGATGGAGGGGTGGATGGCAATTGAAAAAAGAATGCCTTCGTAGACTTTATTGTAGCTTCTGCATTCTTGTGATATACTACTATTAAAATACGATAAGAGGAGTGAATCTCATGCCAACAACCCAAAAGCAACCAAATATCACGACTTTAGAAGAATATGAAGCATTGCCGGAAGATGTAAGGGCAGAAATTTTTGACGAAGACATCTATTATATGGCCAGTCCCTCACAGGTTCATCAAACCCTTCTCACGGAACTGCTCGTCCCTATCCGCAATTACATTAAAGGCAAAACCGGGGAATGTCAGGTATTTCCCGCCCCATTTGACGTGAAGCTTTCCGATAAACCGCTGACTATTGTGCAACCGGATCTTATGGTCATATGCGACAAAAGCAAGCTGGATGGAAAAAGGTGTAATGGCGCTCCTGATTTTATTATTGAAATTGTATCCCCCAATAACCCCTCTGACGACTATATCCGGAAGCTGTACTACTATAAAAACGCCGGGGTACGTGAATATTGGATCGTTGACCCGCAGCGTAAAACTGTGACTGTAAATTATTTTGAGGGCAATCTCTTTAATGTGCCCTACACTTTTGATTCTGTCATAAAGGTGAATATATACGAAGATCTGTATCTTAGCTTTCCTGAAATTACCAGACTGTTGGGTGCCTGATCATCATATAGAAGCGTTCAGGCCATATACAGGTGATTTCCTGTATTCTATATGCGGCATCCATTTTAATATCATTTAGAGTACTCTTTTGATGTGTTTCCACTTATTTTATGACAGATTCTAAGTATAAAACACATGGTCATGCCTAAGAGTATGGGTATCCATCTTTGTTTTCTCAATTTGCTCCATGGAAAATCTCAATAGAAAATATTTAAATATTTCTTTATTGCTTATACGTCCGCTTGGTTCATTACACGTAGAAATAAAAATTATTTGACATTTTAATTAAAAAAGTGTATATTTCAGAAATTTTACATTAAAATTAGGAAAAATTTTGATAAAATAGAATGAAACCCATGTACACCAAACCAGGAAAAGGAAGGAGCCTGCCTATGAAAAAAACAATCAAAATTTTTGCAGTTATCACCAGCATTGCTTTCCTGCTTCTGGCAGGATGCTCCGGCGGCGGAAAGACTGCCAAACTGGAGCTGGACAGACTTCAAAGCAATACAGGGACATTCCAGTTTTATGACCTGGCATGGGAAAGCGATCCCTCTACGGTACAGGAATCCCTGGGTATTACCTTTGGGGAGCCAGACACCGCAGGAGTATTCCAGATATACAGGTCAGAGAGTGCTTATACATGGAATAATGTTATTGCTTCCCTTACCTGTGAATACGAGTCAGACAAATTATACACCGTTACGCTTTTGTTCATGCCGGAAGAAGCAGAAAGGGAAGGGTTCTGGTCGGCACTAAAAGAGGAATTGTTTCACCTGTATGGCACGGTGGAAGCAAATACACAGACCAGCACTTCGGATCAGCTGAACATCTCTACAGAAAGTGAGAGTTATTTATGGCAGGACCAGGATAACGGAAATACGCTGATATCAATTACAAATTTAAGTGTAAACGGTAAATTTAAATATATTGCGTTAAGAATATATGTGCTGTCAGAGGGAGGCGAAAAAACTGCTGATTCCCCGGCAGAAACAGAAAACCTGTTCCAGTATGCCCTGGAAATAGAGGATGGTGTTTTTGCTCCCAGACAGGTGGAATTTTTCACGAGCATGGAAGAAATACTTCGGGAAAACGGTTTATATGAAGATGCGGTTATTGACCGTGAAGGGACGAAAACTGTCCGCACCGACACCAGGATCAATGGTTTTCCATATGACGCCTATGCGATGTATGATTTTGACAAGAACATCGGCGATCTGCTCTATCAGGTAAGATATTTTATCTTAGTGGACGAGGCCGATGCGGCCGACATCTATCATCTGTTATATGAACAGGCAGTCTCAACCATGCCTGAAGCTTCCGGCAACTCCATAGAGGGGATAAAGGACGGGGTCGGCGCTTCCTGGAAGGATACAAAACGCAATCATGTGGGGCTTTCCATTGACACCTTTTCAGCCAGGGACGAAGGTTCGGTCATAATCAGCCTGGACATCGGCGTCACCCCCCTTGCAGAGCCTTTTATGCAGGCTTACGGTAATGTCATGGAAGCAGAAATAGCGGAAGTCGTTTCTTACGACGGACTATCGGAGTTGTATGACAGGGGTACATTAAAGCTATCTGGTGAAAACAGTGACTCTATGATTTATATAAACATACAACCGGATACCATTATTCAGGACGCAGACGGGAAGCGGCTGGATTTCACAGAGCTCAAGGAAGGACAGTCCATAAGGGCAGTAACGCATCCAAGGGCTTCCTACAGTGACCCCCAGACTGAGGCAGGCGGCAATACGATTTCAGAGGGGGAGGAACATTTTTGGCTCTGCTATGAGATTATCATATTATAAAGAAAATTGCTGTACCATGAAACTGCTGTAAAGCCTGTCAAAAAAGAAAAACCAGCTGACTTCCAAACCTATACGTCAGCTGGTTTCCTGTTTTTCTACTCTCTACTGCCAGACCGATTCTTTCCTTGTATAGTTTCTTAAAAAAAGGTATAATACATTTATAATATAGACTAAAAATTGACATAAGAGAAATTTCCAATAAAGAGTATGCAATAGAGGAGACAATAGTAGGGATAAATATTACACAAAAGGAGTATCGTAACAGTTGCAAAAATCATTATATTGCATATCAGGTAATTATGAATCAATTATTTCGATCTGCCCCTTCGTCTCCCTGCCCGCCCGGGCAATCATATCTTTTACAATATCGTTAGAACTTATATTGCCCCAGTACAGATGGAGGAATGTTTTCCATGCTTCCCTATTTTCCGCGTCCCCCGCAGCATCCCCGATATTCTCTATGCCTATGGGTAACGCTTTTTTTACCACTACATTCCTCCTATTACTTCTCACTTCACAAACCGACTCAGCACTTCCATAAAGATTCCGATGTC
>CANDMD010000171.1 GCA_947385725.1 uncultured Lachnospiraceae bacterium
AGATCCTGAACTGTGACTGGAGTTCAGACGTGTGCTCTTCCGATCTACCACGTCAAAGGGCACTTCCTGCAGATTATCCCTCTGGGGAGCCACGCCCCCGGCGCACCATTCGTATGTATTGTCGTAGATGCCCTTCTGCGTCTCTTCAAAAAGATAGACTCTCTCGCTCAACAGCGTCTGCCCGAGATATTCCAGCAGACTCGTGATCGACTGTTCCGGTGTATGGGCCGCCAGCGAAACGCGCAGTCCCTCGTTGACCATGATCGCATTTGCCTCATACTCCTTGCCCCACTGTTCCCAGGCGCTCAAGTCCACCGTGATCTCCATCCGGTACTTTCTGCCGTTTTCTTCCAGCATCGTCACCTTCTGGACAAATCGTTTCTTTAACACCGGATGATAGCGCACCTCCTCCAGGAAGCATCCGGGCTTCAGTCTCTTATTATTACAGTGCGCGCAGGCACCCTGACCGCCGTAAAACAGTTCATAACACTTTTTTCCCCTCAGTTCCTCCATACTTTTCATTCCATAGACCTGACGGGCCTTGCGGTTCATATACACCAGTTCGCTGCTCTCCATATCAACAGCATAAACTATTTCATTCATTTCTTCATAAAATTTCCATATTGCAGCAACTTCCATATTGACCTCCATACTACCCTTGATGATATACGTTTTTCCGCAATCTATTCCGGGTAGATTTTCTGCCATTATAAACAAGTTCTGTCGTTTATGGAAGTCCTTCGGCACAAATTACATATTTTGGGGCATAATTTGCTACATCCTTCCATCCTGTAGCTGCCGCCTTATCCCCCGTACCGTCCTGCGGCAGACTGCACTGATCACAGCGCCGATCAGGAGTATCATCCCGAGACATATGAGAAGCGCGATCCCTTCATAAAAGGTGACCCGCCCGTCATTCGCATATAAAATCATGGCGAACAGGGCATACATGACACCCATTCCCACCAGAGCGGGGACACGGAATACGCTGCCGCACTGGCGGCGCACCTCCCCTGCCAGAAACGCGGGCGGCGCTCCCAGCTTTTTCAGGTCGTCGAAAATATACCTGTTATTCAGGGCAATGGTCTGGCAGCGGGTATAACATACCACCAGGGACGTGGTAAGGCACACGATAAAAATAAACAGGAACATCATATACAGGACGCCCATCCTGCAGAGATAATCATTGAGCAGCAGGATCCGGAAGCTGGGCTGGTACTCCCATCCCGTCTGAAAACGCAGGGACTCCCATTCCTCATAACGGATCCTGAAATCCTCCCCCAGCTCCGTATCCATCCAATAGGCTTCCCCCGCTTTCTCCGCCCTCATCTTCACCACCCGGTCATAGGATTTATGGTATTCGCAGCTTTCATCGAAGGATTCCAGGAAGCGGCGGTAAAATTCCCTGGCAAAGGGATAGGAGTCCTCACCCTCCACATTAAACTGCATGATCCTCCCCCGCCAGTCATCCGTCAGCCCTTCCTCCAGAAGCTCATAATCTGCGCTGTCAAGGACATAGTAACCTTTCTCATCCCCCGCCATGAGATCATAATGCAGATACCCGGCAAATTCCGTGGAAATACTCTTTCCGGTAACCATATTGGTGAGATCCCCGGCGCCCTCATTGAGATAGCCATTGCTCTCCTGCCTGTTGTTCACGCAGAAATATGTCCCCGGCGCCACATCCACCTTCTCTCCTGTGAAAGCGCTGTAAGCCGCCTCCGAGAGAAACTTGGCTTCACTGCAGACAGGAAGATACTCCACATGAAAACGATCCCCCCCGTCCTCGATCTCGGTGATTCCACCGATTCCCAGCGTGATATAATCACAGCTGCCCCAGTCCTTTGTGGAAAGTCCGTATTGCCGCGCCAGATCCCTTACCGCGTCCTCCTCCGGCACTTCCTGATCCGCCCGGTACTGATAAAAATAGTCATTCGTAAAGTTAAGGTAGCCAAGCACCGCCGTAGTGCCGGTGGCAGGCAGATAAAACATGGCAAAGCAGCCCCCGGCGATCAGCAGCGTGACCACCAGCATGTTATTCACCGTCTGTCTCGCCTGAAACTTCATCATGCCCCTAGAAATAATGTTCTTATAGGGATTCTTCTTATATTTTCCCCAACCGTACACCACCGTGTAAAGCATGGTCATGTATAAGCCCGCAAACATGGGGGCATACAGGACGGAGGTCCAGGAGGGAGCGTAGGAGCGAAACAGCCATTCCCACACACGGGGCGCAAAGTAGCCCATTCCGCCCCCCGCAAAGAGCAGCAGCAAACCCACGGATCCGCACCAGCGCCCCAGTTCCTTCACCGGTTCGTTGATATGCTCCTCACGGATGACTTCCATGATATTGGTCCGTCTCAAATACCGCCAAGCGGAAAAACAGGCAAAGCATACCACCAGCAGGAAGAAGGCAAGGGAGAGGAACAGACATCGGTAGTCCAGCACCAGTTCCATCTCCGAACTGTCCACGAGAACCAGACGAAACAGTCCCCACAGGATCCACACGAAAGGAAATCCCGCCAGGATACCTGCCAGGGCGGACGTGCCGCTTAAAAAAAGTACCTCCCGGAACAGACCGGGAAGCAGCCGTCTCCGGGACGCCCCCAGCGCCATCAGGATCCCCAGCTGGGTTGATTTATGGCGGAAGAAAAGTCCCGCCGCATATATGGTGAATACAATGCAGCCCGCCAGCGTCATGATAAAGATGGCATACATCTGTTTCCGGCTGTCGCCGCCTGAGGGGAATACTGTCTGTACGGTCTTGGAGCACATAAGTGCGGAGTACGCCGAAATGATCATCAGCGCGGTAAAATTACAGAACAGATAGAGGCGGGAATGTTTCCTTCCGGCCTTCTGCAATTTCTGTTCCATGGTTTTCATTGTCAGTGTCATAACGATACCTCCGGTTTTGATTCTGAATTGTATAAGGTTCCCTCTTGTGAAACGGAAAATGTGGAGTCGCTTATAAACTCTATTGGCTCATTTCCTTGATCACATCCAGCAGTTCATCCTGGAACACGCCCTGGTCTCCGGTTTTTTCCAGCTGTCTGTATACGATCCCGTCTTTCAGGAGAATCACCCTGTCGCAGAAGGACGCCGCGAAGCTGTCGTGGGTCACCATGAAAATGGTTGCGTCCATCTTGCTTTTGGCTTCCATAAAGGTCTCAATGACGGCGCGGCTGGACTTGGAGTCCAGGTTGCCGGTAGGTTCGTCCGCCAGGATGACCATGGGATTATTGATCAGGCTGCGAGCCACGGCCGCCCTCTGCTTTTCCCCGCCGGATACCTCCGCCGGATATTTGTCTAGGATGTGTCCGATGCCGAACAGGTCGGTAAGCTTATCCGCCAGTTCCTCCGCGTCCCGCTTCACTTCCCCCTGGACAATCCGGGGAATCAGTATGTTTTCCCGGATCGTGAGGCCGTCCAGAAGCATAAAGTCCTGAAACACGAATCCCAGCTTTGTGTTCCTGATCTCTGCCAGCGTCTCCTCGTTCTGTCCCGCCAGCTTCGTCCCGCCCACGGTGATGCTCCCCCTGTCAAAGGGAATATAACAGGAGATGCAGTTTAAAAGAGTGGTCTTTCCGGATCCGGAAGGCCCCATCACCGCCACAAACTCTCCCTGCGCCACATGGAAATCAATACCATTCAGCACCTGGTATCTCACTTTTCCCACCTGGTATGATTTGTGTAAATCCTTCACGTACAACATAATATTACCTGCCTTTCTGTTTTAAATTGCTTCACGAAACCTTCTTTTCCACAGTCAGCAGATGCTGTGCTTCACGGCCGGCTGTATCCACAGCATAACAGATTTTGAGACTCCCGCCGGGCAGGATGTAATATCCGGCGCCGCACATGTAAAGTTTGCAGACCAGATGCAGGATCTGTAAAGTTTGGATATGTTTCCTGTAAAGTTTGGCGGGAAAAATTGAGTGAACATGTAAAAAATATGATAAAATTTATGCAAAGGGCATGGTTTTCCCTGCCCGATGACCTGCTATCATTTCAGAAAGGTAACATGACTATGCTTCGCATTGCACTGTGTGACGATGAGATGGAGGCCAGGGACGCCCTCCGCATCCAATTGGAAAAGGTACTGGTGGAAGAAACCGAGGAGATCGTATATGAGTTCTCCTCCGGTGTCAATGCGGCCTCCTGGCTTGCAAAACATCCGGGAGAGATCGACCTGCTCTTCCTGGATGTGGAAATGAACGGTTTGAACGGCATGGAAACGGCAGAACGGATCCGACAGTACGATGAAAATATCATTCTCGTGTTTGTCACCGGATACATCGATTATGTGTTTGACGGTTACCGCACGGGAGCCTGGGATTATATCGTCAAGCCCGCCTCCGAACAGAAGCTGCGGGAACTCCTCGCCCGGGTGCGCAGGAAAATGGAATCGGAGAAGCCACAGGTCTTTCTCCTGAAAAACACGGACGGCATCCGGCGGTTCCGCCTCCGCGACATCCTGTATTTCTACTCCGACAGACGCCGCTGCATCCTTGTGTCAAGGCACGGCGAATATCCCTTTTACGGGAAGCTTGACGATGTGGAGGCAGGACTGGCTCCCCGCTTTATCCGGATCCACCAGCGATACCTCATCAATCCGGACAACGTGGACCATATCGGCAGCGAAACCGTTACATTAGGCGCCGCACGGCTTCCCTGTAGCAGAAAATACCGCGACACTGCCCTGGGCAGAATCGCCAAATCCATGATGGGAGAGAATTTCCAGTGAATCTATCTACTATAATATGGCTTGTTTTATCCCTGACTAACGGCTGGCTGGTCAGATGCGCTTTACAATACCTGATCAAAACAGACTCCAGATGGTGGAAACAGTGTGTGCTGTTTTTCAGCTGCTGGATCCTTGACACTTCGATCATTTATGTGGGGGATATCTTTAACATCCTGACAGTGCTGCCCTGCTTTCTTCTGGCGGTCTTTCTATGCTGTAAGGGAAGCCCGTGGAAAAAAACCGCCGTGGCCATGATGTATGCCTGTACCCTTTTCTCTTTCAATGCCATCCGGGATAATTTCCTGCATGCCTTTGTGGAATACCTTCTCAATCATTCCTTTTCCAAACATATGGCTCACGCAGATCTGACCATGCGCCAAGGCGGCTCCCCTGGGGCAATCATAATCCTGAATGATGCCATGCCGCTGCATACACAGTATCTCCAGGTTTTCAACGCGGTCTCCGGTTTTCTGTTTGCAGCCCTGTTATATGCCGGCATCCGGCACTTTGCACCGGACAGGGATTACTCTCTTTCCGACCGCCTGTGGAGGCTGCTGCTCCTACTCACCGCAACGCCCTTCGGTATTGTCCTCAGCATAGTGCTCCTCTTTCATGACAACAGCGCCGATGCCCTTTTCTCCCTGACAGGATCCCTCAAGTATGTGATCCTGCTCGCCTTCACCCTGCTGGCCTTTGTCAGCCTGCTGTGGTGCGTCTGTGTGCTTGCCCGGCAGCAGAAGCTGGAACAGCGGAGTATGCTGGCGGAAACGAGCCGGAAATATTATAAGTCCATGGAACAGCAGCACTTTGAAATACGGCGTCTGAAGCATGACCTTGCCAACCATTTACAAACCCTGTCCGCCCTGCCGGAAGAACAGCGGGATTCCTATATCCGGAACCTGTCCCGCCTGCCCGCCGCCATGGAACCCCTGTCCTATTGTGGCGATGCCACCGTCAATGCCGTGCTGTCCGTGAAAAAAGCCGCCATGGACCGGTGCGGCATCCCCCTGGAAATCTCCACGGATATTCCCGGGGAACTTCCCTTTGACAAAGTCGATGTCTGCTCATTATACGCCAACGCGCTGGACAACGCCATGGAGGCGTGCCTGAAGATGGATGCGGAAAAGCGTGCGGTCAGCATAAAGAGCAGGGCGCGGAAAGGACTGTTCTGCCTGGCGGTCAGCAATCCGCTTCTCGGGGATGACAGGATGCATGGCTTTCCATCCACCACCAAGGAGGATAAGGCAAACCACGGATTCGGCCTGAAAGGGATGGAGGAGATCGTGTCCCGATACCATGGCAGCATGGAATTAAACACCCGGGACGGCATGTTTGAACTATTCCTGTATCTTCCCCTGGAACTCCATCCTGCCAGACACTAAACTTTAGAACTGCCTGTACCACACCATCGCGTTGTTAAAATTTCCAGAGCGCATCTAAAAAATGTTTTCCGTCAGATGCACGTCACGGTTTCTTTTTCAAGAAATTTCTTGCAGGCTGTGTACGAAAGCTATTATAATAAGGAATGGGCGTTTTTGCGGCGGTGGCCTCCTCCCTGGACGGCATGTCCGATACGCTGGAGCGCCTGTTCAACTTCAAGGTGGGACATATCACAAGGAGACTGGGACCTGCGGAAAATTACCTGGCTTTTCTGCATCTGCCGGAGTGTGAGGGAAGTAATCCCTTTCCCGAGGCAAAGACCGTGGAGTTTCGGAATGTCGGCTTTGCATATCCCAATGCGACGAAGAATGCCGTCTCCGGATTGAGCCTTACCATCCGGGATGGGGGGACCGTGGCTGTGGTGGGGAGCAACGGGGCGGGGAAGTCCACCTTCACCAGACTGATCCTGGGAATCTACCGACCCACGGAGGGCGCCGCCCTGCTTTCCAGGGAGTTCGGCGGAACAGACCTTTCGGGAGGCCAGTGGCAGCGTCTTGCCATCGCCCGGGGACTGTACCGGCACCATAACTTAATTGTGCTGGATGAGCCTACTTCCGCCATGGATCCCCTGGAGGAGACCCGGGTATATGAAAGGTTTGCAGAACTCTCCAGGGATAAGACGGCGTCATCATCACCCACCGACTGGGTTCCGCGAAGATTGGGGACCGGATTTTGGTCCTGGATGAGGGAAGGCTGGTGGAAGAGGGAACCCACGAGGAACTGATGGGGATGCAGGGACACTATTACGAGATGTATCAGGCCCAGGCAAATGGTATGTATGAGCAACAGTTCCGTACCCTGTATGGACTGTTACATGCATGATTGTTAACAGTCAAGTTATATTAGACTTTACACTCTGATTATGGTACACTGACTATAACAGGACAACGGTTTTCACTTATAATATGGAGGTGAGGATATGCCCAGTAATGGTGAAATTGTGAAAGACGTAGTTGACCAGTTCCAAAAGGTACAGGCTCATATGAAAAATGCAAAAGAGGAAAATGCAACAAAAACATACGAGGGTCTAAAAAATGATTACCTGTCGTTAAAAGCGATTTTGACATCTTTAGGCGTTAACCTGACAGACATTGACAAGATCAAGGAATAAACCGACAGAACTTTCACCCGTATCCAGAGCATGTCTGAAAATTGCTTTCTGTCAGCTGTGCGTCACAATTTGTGGCAGATTTGACCCAAATGAGGGAGACGTAACGGGCTACGTTGATCGAATGAGGGGCAAAGGAACCGCAAAGTGGGGCGTATATCCACCCGGACGTGCCCTCCATAAGGCAGGGCGCATCTGGGCACGGTATACCCGAAATTTATATTGTACATCGTAAAGACTGTCCGGACAGCCCCCCCCCAGAAGTTTCCCTGAAATTCAGCGATGATTCGGAAGAGAAAGAATGGAAACATAAAGAATACGTTTCCCCTGCCTGCCTCGCATTGAGAACATCCTCGAATTATCAATTAGTCCTCAGCCGATAAAAGGTAATCCCTCCGTTCCACCATCATGCCCAGCACAAAGCCATGGTAAAATTTCTCCGGCCGTACCTTCCCGGAAGGTTTTTACCCCGTGTCAAAACTGCTGAACAGTTCACGGGATATATCGTTCATGGTCTCATTCATAGCCTCCACATCATTGGAAAGCAGCGCCTTCAAAAATGCATTGCTGACTCCTCGACATCTTCCGAACCATCCCTCGGTCATCCGCTCAAACATCATCTGGACTTCTATATTGGTCAGCTTCAGGTCATATTCCGCTTTCCGGATTTCGGTATTAAAATCCTAATGCTCCACTTTCAAATACCCGCTGGCAAGCAGCAGGCTCCACACTGCCTCACCCTCCCCGGAATGCTCTCCTTCGGTGTCCAACTGGCTGAACATTACCTGCTCATCCAACGTGATATGGAAAATTTCACCCTGAAGCAGGCGTTCCATGGTCATCTTGATCTCTGGGCTTCCCTCCCTGATCAGCTTCCCGACAAGACTGTTGGAATTGGAATTCGCCCAATACGTTCCCACTTTTCCTGTATCCAGATAATGGATGACAGGCCAGGGATCGTATATGTCCGTCACATTTCCAAAGGTAAATCCGTCATACCATTTTGGGTCTTCATCCTTTTTCTCCGGCCGTCCGAACTCCTCCATCGCAGAAAATACTCCTTCCTCCGTAAACCCACATTTGGATGCAGGACTACGGTTGAAGAAAAGGGAACCAAAGACCCGGAAAGGCTCCAAACCAGAGCGGCTTTCCGGGTTTCTTATTCCGGTCTGAAATAGATGCTGTAGAGAGTGTAAACT
>CANDMD010000172.1 GCA_947385725.1 uncultured Lachnospiraceae bacterium
AAAAGATTGCGGAATTTGTTGGCCTTTCAGTTGACGAATTCTTATTTCCGATCCAGAACAGCACTGTTACAAGCACCGCCATCATGGCCATGAACAGCGCATCCAGCACCATATTAGTAATGCCGGCGGATACGGTGATATACAGACCCAGCTGGGGCTTCTCCGCCATGATAAAGAAGCTTTGAAATTCCTGCTGCAGCATGAAAGCGGGAATGGCGATCAGTATGATCCGGCCGTAGAGAACACAGTTATCCAGCATGGCGCCCTCGGCTCCCAGCAGTGTGGCAACGGGGCGGATGCAGACAACGCCCAGGATTGCGATCACAACGCCCAGTGCCAGCGAAACGCAGACTACCATGGAAAAGAGGGAGTGAGCCTTTTCCGTCTTGCCCTCCCCCATGGTCTTTGAGATCAGGGCGCTGCCGCCTGTGCCCAGCATAAAACCGAAGGCGCCCAGGACCATAAGAAAAGGATATATAAAATTGACGGCTGCAAAGGGTGTCTTACCCACAAAATTTGATACGAAAAATCCATCCACCACACCGTAAATAGATGTGAATATCATCATGGCGATGGAGGGCAGCGTAAAACGTAACAGTTTTCTATAAGTGAAATGATCCGACAGCTGAATGTTTACTTTTTTCATAACCATACATCATACCTTTCTTAAACCTTATTTCCTTTTCAGAAACTCCCGCAACAGTGAGCAGCGCTTTCCTGCCATCTCCACAAACAGCTGGTTTTCCGCGTCGCTGAAAGAAGCGAAAACCTGATTTTCCGCCTGCTTCAACGGAACCACGATCTGCCGGGCCAGCGCCTGTCCCTGCGGGGTCAGGGCGACGTGTTTACTCTTGCGGTTTCCGGGAACCGCGTCCAGCTTTATGATGCCCTGCTGTGTCAGTCCCTTTAACGCAGTGTTAATGGTCTGGCGGCTGAAAAACCAGCCGTTGCAGATATCCGCCTGGGTGACGCCTGCGTCTGAACCATGGACCACATAGAGGATCCAGAGCGCGGCATCTGACAGGTTGTGACGGAGCGCGTAATCATGATAGATATCATCCAGTTCCTTGTCAAACTGATCCAGCAGAGCCCCGTATTCGCTGTATTTATCCGAAATATTTTTCAAACTGGATACCTCCCTGTGGGTTTTTGTCCCAAATCGGACAAAATGCATTATAATCCGGTTTGGGACAAAAGTCAACTTGTTATTTCAGCGAGGGTCAAAGATCCGTAACAGTTCAGCCTTTGGCCAAACTGTTACAAAGATCCCTTTGCTTGCAGCGAGGCCATTGATTACACGAAATCGTCCGTTCATGGCATCGGCAAATTTTATGCCTGCCTGTGCCGATACATACTTATATATGGTATGTGCGAAGATATAGGAAAGGCAGGTGACTATCATGTTGTCCATAGCGGTGTGTGATGACGAGATTCTGGAATGCTGCGGTATGGCGGGAAAAATCAGGGGAATTCTAGAAGAAATGAAAATACCCTGTACACTGCGTCAATTCAACAGTGGCCAGGAGCTGCTGTGCGCAATAGAGGATTTTGACATTGTTTTCCTGGATATCCTCATGAAGGATTTGGATGGGATGAGGACGGCGCATATCTTTCGGGAAAAGAAGTTTGATAAGATATTGATCTTTGTTTCTTCCAGCAGGAAGTATGTATTTGAAGCCTATGATGTGGAAGCATTTCAGTATTTGCTGAAACCGGTTGACGGCGGGAAGCTGAAAAGAGTTCTGCAAAGGGCTGTACTGAAATTAGAAAAGCGTCCGAAGGAATTTATGGTCATCAATAAAGAGAGGCAGAGCAAAAAGCTGTTCCTGGACAATATTTTCTATTTTGAGATCAGGGGCAGGAAAATTGATGTGCACGGGGCAGATGGGATCTTCACATATTACGAACAGATTGGTGCACTGGAAAATCAACTGCGCGGAAAAGGATTTTTCCGGTGCCATAAAAGCTATCTCATAAATCTGAAGTATGTGGACGGATATGACAGACAGCAAGTAATTCTGGGGAACGGGGAAAAGATCGGGATAGCGAAAAGAAGATATGAGGATTTCTGTCAAACGATCCTGGAGTATATGAGAGCAGCGGGAGGGATGTTATGATGCTTGAATGTGTATGCGTTTTTATGGCGATGCTGTGCTATCTGGGATATCTCTGTGTGGCAGTCGGCTTTTGCAGAAAATATCTGGATATTTCACGAACCGGGGAGATCCTTTTTGTGATTTTAAATGTCAGCGGAAGGATACTGGTCGATATCCTGTGTCGGTTTCACTTTGGCTGGTACGGCATTTTGATTTTGCTGGATCATGCCCTTTTTATGGGATTGGTACTATTGCTGTTCAGGGGGAGAAGAGGGAAAAAGATACTGGCGGCCTCCAGCCTGATCGCAGTATATACCTTGACAGAAAATTTCAGCAGCTCCCTGCTGTCCTGCCTGATCCTGTTCTGGAAGCGGATTATGCAGAATGCGGCGGAGCCGGTTTTGGGCGGAGGGGAATGCTGCCTGATCAGCAGCATCAGCCTGGTCACGGTGATCCTGGCTGTCCATTGGAGCGCAAGACGCCTGGGAGAGGTTTTTTGCTTCGTGTCAGGGAAAGGGGATATGGTGCTGGCAATTCCACTGCTGGCGGTGACTGCGGTAACTGATGTGGCAAACTGGGGAGCCGGATACGGAATACTGTTCAGAAGCGGGGGAAACATGGGCTTGTACTATGATCAGATCTTTAGTTATGCGGGGTTCTGCGTGCTGACTGCTTTATCCATGTCTGCCGTGGGGGGATACCTGTCCGGTATGAAACATATCTGGCTGGAACAGGAAAAGAGCAGGCAGTACCGTTCCCAGATTGCCGCCTATGAAATGCTGGAAGAGCAGTACACCCGGTCAGAACGGTTAAGGCATGACCTGAAAAATCATGTGATTGCCTTGACGGGACTACTGGAAAAGAAAGAGTGGAAGAAGATGGGAAGCTATCTGGACAGTATGGCGGACAGCGCAGACTTAAGGACAGGTGAGGAGATCACGGGAAACAGGGTGGTGGATATCCTTCTGTATCAAAAACGGAAAAGCGCCGAAGAAAAACATATTCTCTGGGAATGTGATGTGCAGATGCCCCAGAACTGTTGTATCAGTGAGTTTGATCTGTGTGTCCTGTTTGGAAATATTCTGGACAATGCGGTGGAGGCCTGTGAAAGATGGCAGCAGGCCGGGCGGCACTGTGATCAGCCGCCGTTTATCAACGTGCAGGCCGGGAGCATCAGGAAATGCTTTCTGCTGGAGGTGAAAAACAGTGTAAGCATGGCGGAGAAGGGTCAATCCCTGACGGCGGACAGGATCACGGTGAAAAAGAACCGGGAGGGACATGGTTTCGGATTACTGAATGTGGGTGATGTGGTGCATAAATACAATGGCGTGATGAATACGGAAATGCGGGAGGAGGCCTTTGTGACATCGGTATTAGTGCCCCTGTGTGATCCGGACATAACATCAGATGCTTCATTTGAAACGGGAATCTAACATAGTGAAATTCCATATCCGATACAGGGTACAGGAGCCGGATGCCGCGCATATGCCAAGGACACTGATACAGCGATGATTCCCGCGGGCAACGAGCCAAGTGGGCATGCGCCGCATGTACATTTGGCGACTGCCACGAGGGTCACATACCATAGCGTCCTACGGACGCATTGCTGCTCTACCGTGTTGTTAAGCCTGCTGCCCCGTTGCTTGCAGCGGGGGTGTTGACTTCAGCAGCGTTTCCTGGCGTATCGGGCAATGGATTTCGAAATTCAATTCACACGGGAGGTTGGAGTATGAACACAAAGACAATGGAAGGAATTGTGGGTGCAAACACAAATATGAATCTGCTGAACACGCCCATGCGGGTGTATAAAGAGGCGAGGCGCAGGGGAGATACGGGAGCCATGGAACGAGCCATGGGGTATGCCGGCGAATGTGCGGAACGGGCGGAGGAGTATAAGGCGGAAGCTGAGAAAGGCATGGAGGAGGACGCAAGGGAAGCCAGGGAAAAGGCCAGAGAAGAGTTTGAGAAGGCGATCCAAAAGCGCAGGGAAGAGAGAAAAGCCGGAGAAGCAAGAGTGACCGGGGAAGAGCGGAAAGCCGGAGAAACAAGACAGACCGGGGAAGAGTGGAATGCCGGAGAAACGAGAGTGACCGGAGACGGGGAAAAGCCGGAGGAGTGCAACGGCGAAAACAGTCCGGAAGGTAAAAGAGAGCCTGTTACCTATACCAGAACAGGTACGGCTATCCCGGCGGGGCAGAGCGCCAGTATCTCCATTTCCATATAGAAAGAACGGATCAATAATGTTATAATACACGCATAGATTCTTTGGCTGTCTTATCAGGAGAAATCAAACCGGAGTCTGGGGGAAAACTGGATGATATATACTGTTACGTTTAATCCGGCCATCGACTATGTCGTGGAGGTTGACAATCTGGAGGCGGGAATGACCAACCGTGCTGTCGGCGGGCAGCTTTTGCCCGGAGGCAAGGGACTGAATGTCTCTGCTCTTCTCAACCATCTGGGCATGGACAATATAGCCCTTGGGTTTATTGCGGGATTTACCGGCGCGGAGATCAAACGCAGCTTCCAGGCGATGGGCGGAAAATGTGATTTTATTGAACTGAAGGAAGGAATTTCCAGGATCAATGTGAAGATCAGATCCGACAGGGAAACGGAGATCAATGGAGCCGGTCCCGCAATCGACGGCGGCTCCCTGGCAAAGTTCATGGAAAAACTGAATGCGCTGCGTGATGGCGATATTTTGGTTCTGGCAGGGAGCATACCGGCTTCCCTGCCTGATACCCTGTACAGTGATATCATGAAGATGCTTTCGGACCGGCAGATCATGATCGCGGTGGACGCCGCGAAAGACCTGCTACTGAATGCGCTGCCCTGTAAGCCGTTTCTTGTGAAGCCAAACGTGCATGAGCTGGGAGAAATATTTGATGTGACGCTTCGGACCAGGGAGGAGGTGATCCCTTACGCGAAAATGCTTCAGGAAAAGGGAGCGGCCAATGTCCTGGTCTCCATGGCGGGGGAAGGAGCCGTGCTGATGGCGGAGACGGGCGAGGTACTGATGCGCGGGGCTCCCGAAGGGAAAGTGATCAATTCCGTGGGCGCGGGGGATTCCATGGTTGCGGGATTTATTGCGGGATGGTGTGAAAAAGGGGACTATTCCTATGCTTTTAAAATGGGTCTGTCCGCAGGAAGCGCCAGCGCATTTTCGGAGCGACTGGCCACAAGGCAGGAGATAGAGCGGATATTCAGGCAGTTGGGAGAATGCATATGAGAAAATGGGTCAACGGGAGATTAATAAACGGAAACAGTATTGACCTGGGGGTATGCTATTATCCCGAGCACTGGGATAGAAGCCTGTGGGCAGAGGACCTGGAGCGGATGCTGGCAGCAGGGCTCAAGACCGTGCGTATCGCGGAGTTTGCCTGGAACCTGATAGAACCGGAGGAAGGGATATTTACCTACGGATTCTTTGACGGATTCCTGGAACTGGCGCAGCGAAAGGGAATGCAGGTGATCTTCTGTACGCCCACGGCGACGCCGCCCGCATGGCTGACGGACCGGTATCCTGAAGCGCTGAATGCGGACAGGGAGGGCAATCTGATCCACCATGGCTCCAGAAGACACTATAATTATAACTCCCCGGTCTATCAGGAGTTCTGCAGACGTATCGTGGAGAAGTCCGCTTCCCATTACGGGCAGCACCCGGCCATTGTGGGATGGCAGCTGGACAATGAGTTCAACTGCGAAAACAGCGAATTCTATTCTGAGAGTGACACGGACGCTTTCCGCACGTTTCTCCAGGGGAAATACGGCACGCTGGAGGCTCTGAATGAGGCGTGGGGCACTGTGTTCTGGAATCAGACTTATACGGACTGGCTCCAGGTTGATGTGCCCAGAAAGACCAACACAGATTCCGTGAACCCGCATTTACAGCTGGACTACTTTCGCTTCATTTCTGACAGCGTATGCCGCTTTGCGGGGCGGCAGGCGGAAATAATCCGTAAATATTGCAAGGACACTGACTTTATCACTACCAACGGTATTTTCGGCAACATAGATTACCAGCGGATGAGCCGGGAAAGCCTGGATGTGCTTATGTATGATTCCTATCCCAATTTCGCTTACTGTCTGGACGATTATCAGGAAAATGACCTGATGAAGGATCGGAAATGGAGCCGAAACCTGGCGGAAGTCCGCGCTGTTTCCCCAAACTTCGGCATCATGGAGCAGCAAAGCGGGGCAAACGGCTGGAATACACGGATGGAAGCGCCGACACCGCGCCCCGGCCAGCTGACGCTCTGGACCTTTCAGAGTATTGCCCACGGTGCGGATTTCATCAGTTATTTCCGATGGAGAACCTGCAATTTCGGAACAGAGATGTATTGGCACGGCATTCTTGATTATTCCGGCAGGGAGAACCGCAGGCTGCTTGAAGTGACAGAAGTGTCACATAAAGTAAAAGCCATACAGGAGATCGCAGGGTCGGTTTACGGCGCGAAAGTCGGTATTCTGAAAGATTATGATAATATATGGGACTGCCAGACTGACAGATGGCATGCCAGGGTGGACGGGGTCAGCCAGAAATCCCTGTTCACGGTCTTGCAGCGGGCGCATGTGCCTTTCGATTATGTGTATCTTGACAGGAATTTCGGGAAGATGGAGCCGGAGGAGCTGAAGAAATACGACGTGCTGTTTTATCCTCATGCGGCCATCCTGACAGAAGAGCGGATGGCGCTTCTGGAGCGTTATGTGGCGGAGGGAGGTAAGCTGGTGATGGGCTGCCGCACCGGTTATAAAGAGGAGAGCGGAAAATGTGTTACGAGCTGTCTGCCCGGACTGGCGGCAGGGCTGACGGGGACGGACATCCCGGAATACTCCTTTGTAGCGCCGGATGACGGTAAGGTAATGGCGGAGTGGGACGGACAAAGGATGGAAGCGGCGGTATTCAATGATCTGCCTGTGCCCGCGGGCGAAAATGCGGAGGTTCTCGCCACTTATGCTGACAGTTATTATGCGGGAACTCCCGCATTGATCCGCAACCGTGTCGGGAAGGGTGAAGCCTGCTATTTCGGCGGAGCCTTTGCTCTGGATACGGCGGAGCTGTTTGTACAAAAGCTGGGGATCGGAGAGCCTTACGCGGAGGTCATGGAGATTCCCGCAGGCTGTGAACTGGCCGTGCGGGAAAAGAAAGGGACAAAGTATCTGTTTGTGCTCAACTACGGGAAAGACCCTGCAGAGATCGTTTTGAAGACGGGACTTCGGGAACTGCTTGCCGGAGAAATCCGCTATGGGGCACAGGTCCTGGAGCCATATGGCGTCAGGATATATAAAATAGATATATAAGATTATATAAAATTTGAAATTTTTGAATAAAAAGTATTGCAAACGGGAATTACTTCGTGTATAATACATCAAGTAATGTAGATAGCGCTATCGCCAAACGGTAAGGCAACGGACTCTGACTCCGTCATTTCAAGGTTCGAATCCTTGTAGCGCTGCGAAGTAGCGGTTGCGCTGTTGCCGATGCCCCGGTGGAGAGATTCACCGGGGTTGTTTTTGTTGCAAAATCAGGGGGGGTTGTGGGATCTGGGGCTGCAAATTATTCCAGGGGCATGATAAATGTCTTGATAGAACTGGATGGTAAGGCAACGCAGGAATGCAGAAGAGGCTTTTGGCATAATTGAATAAGAAATGCTCTGTAAGCCGTACTTTTTAAAATTTTGGATAGACAAGTGGCAAATAAGAAGGAATAATGGTATACTGAAAAACAAGGTTACAGGGTGTCGGTGAGGGCTGTGCACTGTATCTGAAAAAGCAGAAACCGGTTTTAGGCTGAATTGAGTTAGAAGAGCGGAAGAAAGGGTGCTGACTATGACAAATTCACAGGCATGGGATTATGCAATAGGAATGATTAAAGTAGATGGACTGGAACCTACGGAAGATTTTAAAAAGTATATTGAAAAAGAAAAAAGGGGAGAAGTCACCATGGAAGATGCAAAACTCTTTTTGGACAAAAAATACAAAATGAAGGAGCCTATGGATGCGTGACCCATACCTATATGATGATATTCCCGTCCTCAGAAACAAATTGGGTATCCGTGACCGAGTCCTGCTTGATAATGCAGAAGCGGATTATGTCGTTTACCGTTTAAAGGATCTGGCGTTAAATCCGTTGGGTGGGGACTATCACACAGAGCATTTGCTGAGAATGCATGAATATATATTTGGAGATCTCTTCGAATGGGCAGGTGTACCCAGAACAATATCTATCTACAAGGAGGAAGATGTGTTAGGTGGTCAGTCTGTGGAATATTCTGATCCTTTTGACATCGTAAATGATATGCATCAGATCGGAAGAGCACACGTCTGAACTCCAGTCACAGTTCAGGATCGCG
>CANDMD010000173.1 GCA_947385725.1 uncultured Lachnospiraceae bacterium
GGAGTTCAGACGTGTGCTCTTCCGATCTGTTGGGAAGCTCCCGGCTTCCCCCTTGCCATATTGAGTGAAAGGCCTTTGGCCTCCTCTGTTTTAAATTCTTCCTCCAGACTGGCTTTCAGTGCCAGCAGTTCTTCCCGGCTCATGTCCTTGTACGCTTTCATAATGTACCTTTCCTTCTTTATATTATTTGGCAGTTCTTTATGTTGTGTATTTCTTTCTATTATGCTGTTCCCTATGTCATAAATTTCTTTTATGCTGTTCCTTACGTCATATTTCTTTCTACTGTGCAGTTCCCTGTCTTGCGCATTTCTTTCTATTGTGCAGTTCCTTATCCTGTGTATTCCTTTCTACTGTGCAGTTCCCTATGTCATGTATCTCCTTTTATTTTTCAGTTCCTCATACAGCAGGCAGTAATTGTCATACCGCATTCTGCTGATTTCGCCCTCCGCCACAGCGCCCTTGACACCGCAGTCAGGCTCTTTTATGTGGGCACAGCCGCCAAAGCGGCAATACTTTTCATAGGATGCAAATTCGGGATAATATCTCCCCAGTTCTTCCTTCTCCAGGTCGAACAGCCCCAGGGAACTGAAACCGGGAGTATCCAGTATATAGGTGGCCTCGCCGGCGGCGATCAGCTCCGTGTGTCTGGTGGTATGCTTTCCCCGCTCGATCTTCCTGCTGATCTGGCCTGTCTCCATGGTGACAGCCGATTGCAGACAGTTGATGATGGAGGATTTGCCCACGCCGCTGGGGCCTGCCACCGTGGTAGTCTTTCCCCGCAGCAGATCCTTTAGCTCCTGAACGCCCTCCTGTTTTGCGGCGCTGACGGAAATAGTCTGAAAGCCACAGTTTGCATATATATTCCTGTACTGCCGGCACTCCCCCGCCTGATCCAGATCCTGCTTGTTAAAACAAATGATGCAGGGAATTTCCTGCTGCTGCATCATGATCAGGAAACGGTCCAGCAGATTGAAATTGGGCTTCGGACTGGCTACGGCAAAGATCACCAGCGCCTGATCGATATTTGCCACCGCGGGACGGATCAGCTCGCTGTGCCTCGGAAGCAGTTCCCTGATATTGCCCAGATGCTGCTCCCCGTCCAGCACATCCATCTCCACATCATCCCCTACCAGAGGCTTCCGGTTATCCCTACGGAAAACGCCCTTTGCCTTACACTCGTAAACCCTGCATTCTTCGTCCTCCGCGCCATCCCCGCTGACATGGACATAGTAAAAACCTGCTATTCCTCTGATGATTTTTCCACGCATCTGTTATTCCACCGTAAATTCCACTCTTCTATGCACCGCCTTCTCCTGATCCTGCCCGGGGATCGTCTCCCCCGTATCGGGATTGATGGTAGGCTCTCCCTTCACGGTATAAACCAGCGTTACCGTTCCTCCGGAACACTTGATGCCGGAGATATTGGTGGCCACGGGGAATACCTCTGTGGTAGTCTCCAGCAGTACCTGCTCGTTGTCCCCAATCAGTGTCACAACCACGGGGCCTCCCGCATAGTCGGGGGCTTCCTCCCTGGAAAGGGCCGCTATGCTCGTATTATATCGATACGTGTTGCTCTCCGGTCCCTTGCTCACCTTGATCTCAAGGGTTGTCCCGGGATCCACATAGGAGCCGTGGGAATAGCTCTGGTAACAGATCTGTCCCTCCGGATACTCCGAATTGAATACATAGGAAACACTGCTGATCTCCAATCCGGCTTCCACCGCCGAAATGGTGCCGTCCTGCTCTGTCTGTCCGATCAGATTCGGCACCTGAAGCTTCACTTCCTCCTTGCCGAGACTGACAGTGACCGTGATATTGCTTCCCTGAGGCGCCTTTGTGCCGGCCACCGGAGACTGGGAAACGATCACTCCCTTCTCTATGGTATCGGAATATCCTTCCATCTTTGTCACTGCAAATCCAAGCTCGGTAAGGCTTCTCTCGCCTTCCTCAAAGGTGTCGTCCACCACATCGGGAACTTCCACCCCGGACGGCCCTGCGCTTGCGGTCAGCACTACCGTGCTTCCCAGCGCCACATCCTCCCCTTTCTCCACATTGGCGCTGATCACAACGCCGGCATCAATGTTATCTGATTCCTCGTACTGCACCTCGGGACGGAGCCCCAGATTGATCAGGGTATTCCTTGCGTCCTCCACGTTTATCCCCTTGACATCCGGCATGGAGACATACTCCATGGCGGAGCTCTGGGTGGCCGAAGACTCATCGGAAATAATCGGACTGCTGGGATCCTTCTCATCCCCTTCGCCCCCAAATACCTTAACCGCCAGAATGATGATAATGATACAGATCACAATACCAGCGAGAATGGCCAGCACCGTAGTCACCCTCTCCACGCGGGGATTGTAGTCATACTCCTCCGGATCCTCTTCCTCCAGTTCTTCGTCCTCATACATGGCTTCCGTATCAGACAGAAGCCTCATGGAATCTTCCTCCGGCTCCTGATAGACGGTTCTCCGCTTGATCTGTGCCATATCATTTTCGGAGATCATGCGCGTCCCGCCGTCCATGTCCGGATCATTCTGTATCACGAAATCCTCATCCGGATTGAGCAGGGACTGCTTCAGGTCCGCCAGCAGTTCCTGTACATTCTGATAGCGGCGGTCCGGCGATTTCTGACAGCATTTTAAGACAATGCCCTCCACACTCCCCGGAATCTCCGGTACAAACTCCGCCGGCGAAGGCATTTCCTCCTGTATATGCTTGATGGCAATCGCCACCGTGGTCTCCCCGTTAAAAGGCACCCTTCCGGTGAGCATCTCGAACATGGTGATACCCAGGGAATAAATATCACTCTTCTCATCGCTGTATCCTCCCCTTGCCTGCTCCGGGGAAGTATAATGCACCGACCCCATGACATTGGAGGTTATGGTATTGCTGGTGGCGGCCTTGGCTATGCCGAAATCCGTTACCTTTACTTTCCCGTCCTTGGAAATGATGATATTCTGGGGCTTGATGTCCCGGTGGATAATGTGGTTGTTGTGAGCCGCCTCAATCCCCATGCTCACCTGGATGGCAATGCTCACCGCCTCCTTATAGGAAAGCCTGGCCTTCTTTTCTATATATTTCTTGAGGGTAATGCCCTCCACCAGCTCCATGACAATATAATGAAGGTTGTTTTCTTCCCCCACGTCATATACGTTGACAATATTGGGATGCATCAGTCCGGCCGCCGCCTGCGCCTCGATACGGAACTTGGAAACAAAATTTGCATTCTCACTGAATTCCTGCTTCAGGACCTTGACCGCCACAAACCGATTCAGCTTATGGTCTTTTGCCTTATATACATCTGACATGCCGCCGGTGCCGATCTTTTCCAGTATCTCATACCGGTCGCCTATCATCATTCCAATTTTGATCATAAATGCTCTCCATTCTATATTAAACGTTCCCTGCAATCATTATGCAGATAACGGATCTATCAATATTACGCTGATATTGTCCCTGCCGCCCTTTTCGTTGGCCGCCTTTACCAATTCCTCCGCCTTCTCAACCATGTCCCTGGATCCCTCCATGATCATGCGGATCTCTTCGTCCTCAAGCATATTGGTCAGGCCGTCCGTACACATCAAAATAATGTCGCCGCGATCCAGCTTCACCGTAAAAAAGTCCGGTTTCACATCGTCGTCCGCCCCAATTGCCCTGGTAATAATATTTTTGTCGGGATGGTTACGCGCTTCCTCCCTGGCGATCCCGCCCATGCGCACCATCTCCTCCACCAGGGAATGATCCCTGGTAATCTGTCTGATCTCTTTATGATTTACAATGTATAGTCTGCTGTCGCCCACATTTGCCACCCGCAGAATGTTTCCCTCACAGGTCGCCGCCACCACAGTGGTACCCATCCCTTCCAATTCAGCAGATTCCTCCGCGCACTTACGGATCAGCGCATTGGCGGTGCGAATGGCATGCTCCATAATAGTGACAGCCTTTGACTCCTCGGATTTCAGGATTTCCGCCACCATGGTTTCCACTGTAACCTTTGAGGCGTAATCCCCCGCTTTATGTCCTCCCATACCGTCAGCCACAATAAAGACATTGGGCAGACTGCCCACAGGCTGCTCCGAAGTATATACGAAGTCCTGGTTCAATTTTCTCTTTTTACCAATATTGGTTATGGAAAACGTTTTAAGCACGCCCATCTCCCTCCGAATCTGGCAGTGAACCCAGATGTCTGCGCCGAAGCTGCCCGCAGGCGCCATCGATATCTCTGCCCATTTCCCTTCTTATAGTACCATTAATCTGTTTTTTTTCAAGCATATTTTGAAAAGCGCGCACTCTGCCGGCCTCCGACTGCACATAATCCCGCTCCTTAATGGGATTTACCGGGATCAGGTTCACATGGCAGTTCAGGGGCTTTGCCAGCGCCGCAAGCCGACCGGCATCCTCCTGTGTGTCGTTGACACCGTTTACCAGGCTGTACTCGAAAGTGATCCGCCTGCCGGTCCGTTCAAAATAGTATCTGCACGCCTCCATCAGCTCCGCTATGGAATACCGCTCCGCTATGGGCATCAGCCTCCTGCGCTTCTCGTCCGTTGCAGCGTGAAGGGACAGCGCCAGGGTAATCTGCAGATGCTCCTCCGCAAGCTGTCTGATCTTTGGCACAATGCCGCAGGTAGACACCGTGACATTCCGCTGGCTGATATGCAGTCCGTTTTCATCGGTCAGCAGAGTGATAAAGCGCAGCAGGTTGTCGTAATTATCCAGCGGTTCTCCCGTTCCCATGACCACCACATTGGAAACACGTTCCCCTGTCAGCCGCGTCACCGCATATACCTGTGCAAGCATCTCAGAGGGAAGAAGATTCCGCTCCAATCCGTCCAGGGTGGACGCACAGAACCGGCATCCCATACGACATCCCACCTGCGAGGAAATGCATACACTGTTTCCATGCCTGTATTTCATACAGACGCTCTCCACCACATTCCCGTCGTAGAGACCGAACAGGAACTTTTTCGTGCCGTCAATCTTGGATTCCTGGATCTGCACGGTTTTAAGTGACGTATAAGTATACCACAGTTTACAGTTTTCCCGCAATACCTTTGAGAGATTCGTCATCTCCTCAAACCCCTCCGCCAGCTTCACGTGCATCCATTCATACATCTGTTTCGCCCGGAAAGGTTTTTCGCCCCTGGCCTCCAGATCCTTCTGCAGTTCCGCCAGGGTCATCGATCTGATATCTGCTTTTTCCCTCAATGTGCCTTCATCCATTCATCTCACACTTTCCCTCATGCCGACGCAGTCGGCACAAACAATCAATGAGAAGAACGCTGCCTTTGCGTTCTTCTAACTGCTTTAGCAGTTTGTGAGACTTAGAATTTCTTGGCGCCCCATCCTATGATGGGGCGTCTTTAGAAGTTCTTCTCACACTTTTCCGTCATACCGCCTCCGGAATCTGGCGAAAAAGAAACCGTCACATTCCATATACCCCGGCAGAAGCTGGATACATGCCGACTGCTCTTTCTCTGTCAGCTGCACCGGGGTTCCGGCCTGCGCCCGCATCCCCGGTATGCTTTCCGCTTCCTGCTCCGCCTGCGTCTTCCGCTGTGCCTCCAGTTTCCGTTTCTGTTCCCAGAGCTCCTGCGGCAGCACGTTTTCCAGGGAAACCGGTTCAAAGGGAAGCTGTTCGGAAATATATTTCACCATGGCCTCATTTTCCCCGGGATGAATGGTGCAGGTACTATAGAGCAGCGTCCCTCCCGGCTTCACATAGCGCCAGCTGCTATCCACGATCTGCCTCTGGAGCTTCATCAGAGCCTCAAGTCCCTCCGGTGTCACATGATACTTGATATCACGTTTTTTCCCTATGACTCCAAGGCCGGAACAGGGCACATCCATGAGCACCACGTCCGCTTTCTCCTCATATGTCGCATCGTACTCCGTGGCGTCAAAGACCTGTACTTCCACGTTCCGGATCCCCATGCGGACGACATTTTCTCCGATCATATCTGTTTTCCCGCCGGAGACATCCCGCGCAAGCACCTGATACGCCTTTTCTGCGGCAAGTATACTCTTCCCGCCCGGAGCCGCGCAGATGTCCATGACAAAATCCGTTTCCCTGATCTGCGCCGCCTCCACAGCCAGCACAGAACTGACGTCCTGAACCGTAAAGATGCCCTCCTCAAAGCCGGGAAGCATACGGACATCCTCCCCGTGCTCCATGGAACATACATAGGGCAGATAGGGTCCCGGCGTGATTTTCACCCCCGCCTGTCTCAGCCTCTCTTCTCCCTCTTCCCTCTCCCGGTCGGACAATCTGGTGGAAAAGCGCAGCGATACCGGATGGATCCGCATCTGTCCTGCCAGCATGTTTTCCGTCACTTCACGTCCATATCCGGAAAGCCAGAGTTCCACAAGCCAGGCCGGCATGGAATATTTCACGGAAAGGAATGTCACCGGCTCCCGGTTTTCGTCCGGCAGGGGAAGCGTCTCTTTCTGCCTGGAAAGATTCCTGAGCACACCGTTGACAAATCCTTTCAGATTGCGGAACCCTCTTTTCCCCGCCAGCTTCACCGCCTCATTGCACACCGCGCTGTCCGGCACGGTATCCATATAGAGGATCTGGCAGGCGCTCATACGGAGAAGACAACGGATCAGCGGCTTCATCTTCCTGACCGGCAGGCTGGAAAACTGATCCAGATAGTAATCCAGCTCTATCTGACGCTCAATGGAGCCCTCCGCCAGGCGTTTCATAAAGGCTCTGTCCCTGCTGTCAAGATAGCTGTATTTGTCTAACACCGCGCGGATCAGCCGATGGGAATATTCTTCCTCTTTCTCCAGCGCCAGCAATGTATCCAGCACAATCTCCCTGATATTCTCTGCCATGTTCCTTCCCATTCCATCTCTTCACTTCTGTGTTGTCAGCCGACAGCCATACTATGACATCTCTTCGTTTCTGTTCTGTCAGCCGCAGCCATACCATCTCTTGACTTCTGTGCTGCCGGGGGACATTTTCTCCTGTAACAGTTCAGCCTTCGGCCAAACTGTTACGATGATGCACACAAAATGAGTTTTCAACTCATTTTGGCGCCTGCAAGTCTCGCAAAATTGCACAGGGAAGCAATTTTGACTTCGCGGTGCCGTATGGCTGAACTGTTACTCTCTCCTACATCTACCGCCGGGCGTCAGTCATCTCTCCTTCGCCCGCCGCCAAACAGCATAACCAGTCTCAGCAGCTGCAGGATGGAGGAGGCGGCTGCGGCCACATAAGTCAATGCCGCTGCTGTCAGGACCTTCTTACAGCCGGTATTCTCCTGGGCGGTCAGAAGCCCGTACTGTTCGATCTTCGCCACCGCGCGGGTGGACGCGTTAAATTCCACCGGCAGCGTCACCAGCTGAAAGAGCACCGCCAGCGCAAACGCCCATATGCCTATCTGGATCAACACGGTATTCCAGCTTAGGAGCACACCGATCAAAATAATGGGCATTCCCAGATTTCCCGCAATATTCACCACCGGCACCAGCGCGCTTCTGACATTCAGCGGGGCGTAGCCTTTCGCATGTTGGATGGCATGCCCGCACTCGTGCGCCGCCACACCCACCGCAGTGACGGAAGCGCCGTTAAAATTCTGCTGCGACAGTCTCACGGTATTGGTCCGCGGATCATAATGGTCGCCCTTATCATTCCGCAGACATTCTATCTGTACATTATATAGTCCTTCGTTGTTCAAAATGCGTCTGGCCGCATCCGCGCCCGTCATGCCGCTCGTGTTGCGGACCCGGCTGTATTTCTTCATGGTGCTGTTGACCAGGGCGCTTGACCCCAGACAAAGGATCATGCCGATAATGACCAGCACATAAGTAGGATCCCAGTAAAAACCAAAATAACGATACCCCATAGCCATATCCCTCCTAATTTCTCAGTGTTAGTCTGGCTCATTCCGGCGGTTTCTACTCGCCCAGCAGCTCACCCGGCTGCAGCTTCACACCCAGCAGGAAGTCGCGGGTCTTCATACGCTTTTTTCCCTCCAGCTGCAGTTCGTATATCTTTAACGCCCCATCTCCTGTCATCACAGTGAGGGTGTCCTTGTCCACTGCAAGGATCTCCCCGGGCACTGCTCCGGAGGGCGCCCGCCCCACACGGTCCGATGCTGCTGCCTCCGCCTTCCAGATTTTCAGTTGCCTGCCCCGGCAGAAGGTAAAGGTGCCCGGCCATGGCGTAAGTCCCCGGATCAGCCTGTCAAGCGCCGCCGCCGTCCCGGTAAAGTCTATCCTTCCCATGCTCTTTTCGATCATGGGTGCGTAGCAGCTTAGGGAGTCGTCCTGCTTTTCCGGCACCAGCTTTCCCTGCTCCAAAAGAGTCAGGGCTTCCACAATAGCCTCTCCTCCCAGCGCCATAAGCTTGTCATGCAGCGTCTCATAGTCATCCGTGTCCGCAATGGGAATCTCCTTTTTATAGATCGGAAG
>CANDMD010000174.1 GCA_947385725.1 uncultured Lachnospiraceae bacterium
GATCCTGAACTGTGACTGGAGTTCAGACGTGTGCTCTTCCGATCTCAAGGCGGATGTACAGGGAAGCGTGGAGGCTGTCAAGCAGTCGCTGATGAAACTGACCAACGAGGAAGTGGTAGTGAAATGTATCCACGGCGGCGTGGGAGCCATCAACGAATCCGACGTGGTGCTTGCAAGCGCTTCCAACGCCATTATCATCGGCTTCAATGTGCGCCTTGACCCTACGGCCAAGGCAACTGCCGAGCGGGAGGGCGTGGATGTCAGGCTGTATAAGGTTATCTATCAGGCCATTGAGGATATAGAGGCTGCTATGAAGGGTATGCTGGATCCTGTCTTTGAGGAGAAGGTCATTGGTCATGCGGAGGTGCGCCAGATCTTCAAGGCGTCCGCTATCGGTAATATCGCCGGTTCCTATGTGCTGGACGGTACGTTCCAGAGGGGCTGTAAGATCCGCATCACCCGTGAGGGCGAACAGATTTATGAAGGCGGGCTTGCTTCCCTGAAGCGTTTCAAGGATGACGTGAAGGAAGTGAAGGCAGGCTTCGAGTGCGGCCTTGTGTTCGAAGGCTTTGACCAGATGCAGGAACTGGATATCGTGGAGGCATATATCATGGTGGAGGTACCACGCTGAGAAGATTTTCTAAGCCACGGAAGTACCGTGGCTAAGAAAATCTAAGTCTCAGCGGAGAGAATCGCATAAGCGATTCTCTCGGTGTGTTGCAAGTGAAGTGGCGTGCGTGAGTTTCTCGGTGTACTGTAAGTGGACAGTATGAACCATTTTTTCGGGAAATATTATATTGTGAGGTAATATGAGGAAAAACAGTGTGAAAAATACCCGTATCAACGGGGAGGTGCAGCGCGTGCTGGCGGAGATCATCCGGGGTGAGATCAAGGATCCCCGGATCAGTCCGTGGACAAGCGTGGTATCCGTGGAGGTGGCTCCTGACCTGAAAAGCTGCAAGGCGTGGATCAGCGTGCTGGGCAGCGAGGAGACAAGGGAGGCTACCCTGCAGGGACTGAAGAGTGCGGAAAGCTTTATAAAGAAGCAGTTGGCAAGGATCATTAATCTCCGAAACACTCCGGAAATAACGTTTGTTATGGATCAGTCCATTGAATACGGCGTCAATATGTCCCGCAGGATCGACGAGGTGATCGCCAGGGACAAGGAAACCATCAGGGGCAGAGAGGACGCTGTAGGTGAGGAAGGCGTGGATGCCTTTGATGACGTGGAATGAGGTTTTTATATGGAATGGAACTTATTGGTTGAATGTCAGGATGCGAAGAGAATCGGGATCAGCGGGCATGTCCGCCCTGACGGCGACTGTGTGGGGGCATGCCTTGCCATGCAGATGTATCTGAGGAAATGCCTGCCCCAGGCGCAGGTAAAGGTTTTCCTGGAGAAGCCTGCGGATATTTTCCGCGAACTGAAAGGGTTTGACGAGATCGACAGCGCGTTCGGGGAGGAGGCTTTTGACGTCTTCATCGTACTGGACTGCGCAGAGGATCGTCTCGGTGACGCTTACAGGTATTTCCAGACGGCGGGGAAGAGGATCAATATTGACCATCACATCACAAACAAAGGCTGCGGTGATCTGAATCATATCGTACCGGAGGTCGGCGCTACCTGCGAGGTCCTCTATGACCTGATGGACGGGGAGAAGCTGGACAGGGAACTGGCCATGGCGCTGTATGTGGGGATCATCCACGACACGGGGATATTCCAGTATTCCAATACCACTCCCGCCACCATGGAGAAGGGAGCGAAGCTGATCAGTTACGGCTTTGATTTTCCCAGGCTGATCCAGGAGACCTTTTACCAGAAGACTTATATTCAGTCAAACATTATGGGCAGGGCTTTGCTGGAGAGCATCCGGTTTATGGAAGGCAGATGCATTGTCAGCTGCATTGACCGGAAGGTGATGCAGTTCTACGATGCGGAACCGAAAGACCTGGACGGTATCGTGAATCAGCTGCGCAATATAGGCGGGATTGACTGTGCTATTTTTATGTACCAGACGGATGTGCTGGAATATAAGGTGAGTCTGCGTACCAGCGAGAAGGTCAACGCGGCTGAGGTGGCATCCTTTTTCGGAGGCGGCGGTCATGCCCGGGCTGCAGGCTGTACCATGCGGGGAACTTTTCATGACTGTGTGAACAATCTTTCCCTACATATCGAGAAGCAATTAGATAACACCTGAGACGGAACTGGGACAAGCATGATGAACGGAATTATTATAATCGATAAAGAGCCGGATTTTACTTCCGCTGACGTGGTGGCCAAGATGCGGGGGATCTGCGGGCAGCGTAAGATCGGGCACACGGGGACCCTGGATCCCATGGCCACAGGGGTACTGCCCATATGCCTGGGCAGCGGAACGAAGCTCTGCGATCTGCTTACCGACAAGGACAAGGAATATGTGGCGGAGCTGCTTCTGGGTGTGGAGACAGACACCCAGGATATCACCGGACAGGTACTGGACAGGCATTCCGTGGAAGCGTCGGAGGGAGAGATCAGGGAGGCCTGTATGTCCTTTGCGGGTCATTACGACCAGGTTCCTCCCATGTATTCCGCCCTCAAGGTAAACGGCAGGCGGCTGTATGAGCTTGCCAGGGAGGGCAGGGAAGTGGAGCGCAGGGCGCGGCCAGTCGTGATCCACGAACTGGAGATCCTGGAGCTGAGAATACCTGTAGTGAAAATGCGGGTGGTTTGTTCGAAAGGAACCTATATCCGTACCCTTTGCGCGGACATCGGAAAAAAGCTGGGCTGCGGGGGAACCATGCAGAGCCTGCGGCGCACCAGGGTGGGAGGGTTCGGCCTGGGGCAGGCATTCACGCTGGGACAGCTCCAGACATTAAAGGATACGGGCAGGCTTTCGGAGGCGCTGCATCCTGTGGAAAGCTGTTTTCAGGACCGCCCGGCCCTGCATGTCAGCGGGGAGGCCGTGAGGCTTCTGGAGAACGGGAATGCCATTTACCCCGGCCAGACGGAGGAAAAGCAGGTCTACGGCGGAGGGGAGTGGGTGCGTTTCCACCGCCCTGACGGAAGCTTTGCTGGAATTTACGCCTATGAGGAGACGGAAGGACGGTATAAGCCGGTGAAAATGTTTTTGGAGAAAGAGTGATCATTGTTTGGAGATTATAGCGAATACGACGGATTTTTATCTGGACAGGGAAACCGCTGTGGCCATCGGGAAATTTGATGGCATACATATCGGACACAGAAGGCTGCTGGAAGAGATCCGGGAGAAAAAGAAGGACGGGCTCTGCGCCTGTGTCTTTACCTTCGACCCGGCGCCGGCAGTCCTTTTTGGGCAGTCGGACGGAAAAGAGCTGACCACAAAAGAAGAGAAGCATGTGCTGTTTGAACGCGCGGGCGTGGATATCCTGATCGAATTTCCCATGACACCTGAGACTGCGGCCACAGCGCCGGAGGTCTTTGCCGCAGAGATCCTGGCGGAGCGGATGCAGGCCAGGTTCCTGGCGGCGGGCAGCGACCTGTCTTTCGGTGCGGGAGGATCGGGAAATGCGGAGCTTCTGCAGAGGCTGGGGCCTGAGCTGGGGTTCCGGGTAAAGACCATCGCCAAGGTCTGCCTGGACGGAAGGGAGGTCAGCTCCACCTATGTCCGCGGCTGCGTGGAAAAGGGGGATATGAGGCTGGCGGAAAAGCTGCTCGGTATGCCTTATCCGGTGCTGGGCACCGTGGTGAAAGGCAATCAACTGGGCAGGAACCTGGGCTTTCCCACGGTGAACCTGCTTCCCCGGGAGAGCAAGCTGCTTCCCCCCAACGGCGTCTATTTTTCACAGGTCCGGCACAGGGGCAGGCTGTACCGCGCCATCAGCAATGTGGGCTATAAGCCTACCGTAACCGAGCAGCGTGTCATGGGGCTTGAGTCTTATCTGTATGACTTTCAGGAGGATATTTACGGGGAACCCATAGAGGTGTACCTGCTGGAATACAGCAGGCCGGAGCGACGGTTTGAAAGCGTGGAGGCCCTGCGCGGGCAGCTGGAAAAGGATATAAAAGCGGGGGCCGCATATCAAAAATAAAAATAGATATTGTAACTTTTTGTATTTTCACGTAGAATGGTTATATCTGCTGTAAATCGACATGGAGATGGAAGTGTTGCAGATAGAACTGATTTTAAACCGAAAACCTGTTTGTATGATCATGAAGGGAAACACAAAATGAATGCAAGTATTCTACTGTCAATGGCAGGGGGTCTGGGGCTTTTTCTGTTTGGGATGCGCGTGATGAGCGAGGCCATCGAGAAAGTCGCCGGCGCAAAGCTTCGGCGTATTCTGGAGATCTTTACCACCAACCGCTTTTCCGGTATGCTGGTGGGAATCGTGTTTACGGGTATCATCCAGTCCTCATCAGCCTGCACGGCCATGGTGGTCAGCTTTGTAAATGCCGGACTGATGAATCTGTATCAGGCGGCGGGGGTGATCTTTGGCGCCAATATCGGTACCACCATCACTTCGCAGCTGGTGTCCTTCAACCTGTCGGCATATGCGCCGGTGATTCTGCTTGTGGGTGTGCTTGTGGTCATGTTTTGTTCCAAGGAAAAGGTGAAAAAGTTCGCGGAGATCATCATCGGCTTCGGCATTCTGTTCCTGGGGCTGAGCACCATGTCCAGTTCCATGGCCAGCATGCGGGAGGTACCGGAGGTGGTGAACCTGCTGAGTTCGCTGAGAAACCCGTTTGTGGCAACCCTGGTGGGACTGGTGCTGACTTCTGTGATCCAGAGCTCCTCCGTGACGGTCAGCATCGTGCTGCTGTTGGCAAATCAGGATCTGCTCTCCCTGCATATCGCACTGTACATAATCTTAGGATGCAATATCGGCGCGTGTACCACGGCGCTCCTTGCTTCCCTGGCGGGCAAGAAGGATGCCAAGAGGGCGGCGCTGATCCATTTCTGGTTCAATGTGATCGGCACGGTGGTGCTGTATGCTTTGCTGTTTGCGGCGGAAGAGCCTGTGACCAGGATGATCTGGGCGATCTCCAGGGATAACGGCCGTTTTGTGGCAAATGCCCATACCCTGATCAAGATTTTCCAGGTGATTGTGCTGTTCCCTTTTTCAAAGTGGATCGTAAAGCTCTCCGTGCTGTGTGTGCCCGGCGAGGACAAGAAGGTGGGCTACAGGGAGAGTTATCAGTTGAAGTACATCGGCGACAAGGTGGTGTTCAATCCCGCTACGGCAGTGTTCGAGGTGATAAAGGAGCTGGACCGTATGGCGTCCCTTGCCAGTGAGAACCTGAACCGCGCCATGAACGCCCTGATTACGCTGGATGAGGAAGATATTGAAGACGTGTATGAGGTGGAGAAGAATATTGATTTCCTGAATCACGCCATCACCGACTATCTGGTAAAAATCAATCAGACCACGCTGCCTATTGAGGATCTGAAGAGTCTGGGTGCGCTGTTCCATGTGGTAAACGATATCGAGCGGATCGGCGACCATGCGGAGAACGTGGCGGATGCCGCGAGGCAGCGGAAGGAACAGGGGCTGGTATTCAGCAAAGAAGCGCAGAGGGAAATGGGTGAAATGCTGGATATGGTAAATAACCTGATCCAGTATTCCATCGCTATGTTTGTCAGGAGCGATGAGAGCCATATGCAGGATATCATCGCGCTGGAGGACAAGATAGACGAGAAGGAGCGGGCGCTGCAGCAGATGCATGTGGACCGCCTGACCAAGGGAGAGTGTACGCCCGAGGCCGGCATGGTATTCTCCGATGTAGTGTCCGGGCTGGAGAGAGTGGCGGATCATGCCACCAACATTGCGTTTGCAGTCATGAATGCGGAGAAGGACGCGGATCTGGAGGCTATTTCTTAAGATTTCTTGTAGACTATTTAATTATTTTTTATGGAATTATTTCATCTTTTTTGATGGAATCTGTTGACATATGCTGGTTGCAAAGGTATAATCTGTTTTGGATGTAACAAATTTGTAACAATATTGTAATTCAGATTTCATTTTTATAAAAGGATTAGGTGCATGAGATATTTTAAGATGAAGAAGAGAGTAGCGATGGTTTCTGCAGGACTGGTGTGCTGCCTGGCACTGGAGGCGCCCCTGACCGTGTGTGCGTCAGAGGGGACAAGCGTTCTGCAGACGGCGGGAGTGGCGTCTTTGTTTGAGACCACACATACCACGGAGGAATATAAGGAATTTGCACAGCAGGCACAGGGCGCTTCCTGGGGCTATACCAACATCGGTATCGCAAATGTGGAGAGCGGCAACCTGAACGTGAGGGAGGCTCCTTCCACCGACAGCAAGATGGTGGGCAAGATGCCTAAAAATTCGGCCTGTGAAGTGCTGGAAATGCTGGACGGATGGGCACACATCACATCCGGCGAAGTGGAAGGATACGTGAGTACGGAATTCCTGTTTACCGGGCCGGACGCAAAACTTGCGGCAAATGATCTGGTGCGCACAGTAGTGCTTGTGAATACGGACGGGTTGAATGTAAGGGATGAAGCCAATACGGAGAGCGCAGTGCTGACCCAGGTTCCCAAGGGAGAGGAGCTGGAGTATGTGGAGACGCTGGAGGGATGGATCAAGGTTTCCATCGACGGCGAGGAAGCGTACGTATCAGAAGAATATGTCACCGTGGAGCAGAGACTGGACACAGCCATCACCATGACAGAGCTTTTGTATGGTCAGGGTGTATCTGATATCCGTGTGGAACTGGTAGAGTATGCGAAGCAGTTTTTGGGTAATCCTTATGTATGGGGCGGGACAAGCCTGACAAAGGGCGCTGACTGTTCCGGATTCGTGCTGAGCGTATTCAAGAAGTTTGGCGTGAGCCTCAGCCATCACTCCGGTTCCCAGGCAAAGGAGGGCGTGAAGATCAGCGCATCCGACTTAAAACCGGGCGACCTGGTATTTTACGCGAACAGTTCAGGCACCATCAATCATGTGGCAATCTATATCGGCGGAGGCAAGGTCATCCATGCCAGCAGCCCTACCACGGGTATCAAGATCAGCAATTACAATTACCGCACGGTTGTAAGGTGTGTAAGGGTATTGCAGGATTAAGACTTGTCTAGTACATCGAATATTAAGTTCCTGAAGCCAAAGTGCCTCTGAAAGTATTGATACATCAGGCTTTGAAGGAAATGAAAGTATCAGAAACTTAATTTATGCTGTACTAGGAATAGTTCCCTGAAGCAATAAAGCGGAAATTTTGACTTCAATAGAAGAAGGGGTGGATCATCCCTGATCCGTGAATGGAAGAGAACTCTGTGGAATGCATGGAGTTCTTTTTTTGATTCCCAAATCTCCACAGGGCATTTCATAGGCATGAAATCAATTAGGGTAACAGGCCTGTCGCCAAGTGTGTTCAACGAAATGACATTGGTTCAGACAGAAAGGCCGATGAGATACAAGAGCCATATATGTAGGGGATAAAAAATATAGTAGAACCACTTGAAGTTTTTTCCCTTTTTCCCGTTATAGAGAAGGAAAAAAGGAATAACGAATATCATGAGCCATTGATATTTACTGAATGGAACAAGGGTGTAAGATATTGGCAAACGGTAAGTCTTTATAATCAGAGCGTGTAAGGCGAGTGAGAAGGCTGCTGTGAATATGGACAATCTGACAGGGCGTTCTTTCAAAAAATATATAATTGTAAAGAAGAAAACAAAGATAATACAGCCTTCTGTATAAACGGAACTTGCGAATACTGCCCCCAGATCGTACAGCAGCATAAATTGATCCAGATCCTTCGGGGCTGGTATGAGATCCTGGAGGAAGAGACAAAGGAAAAATGACAGGACTTGTTGTAATACAAATAGGCTGAGATATAGTATCCTGTTTTTCAGGGTTTTGGCTGTTTCGATAATGAACACGGTCAGACAGCCAAGAAATAATGTGGTAAATATATTATTGCACAGTGCGATGCCGTTTCCAGCCATACAGGACAGGAGGGCATTTCCCAGCCCCATTCCGATACCTAAAAGGTACAGGCGTATCAGATATTGTTTCCTGTTGTGTGTATAATGGAAGCCCCAGGCACTGCAATAAAAAAAAGTGGGGCGGATATCCTGCCGATATATCTGAACCAGATGGGTGATTGTGGTATAAATTCTCCTATATGGTCTATCAGCATACAAATCAGAGCTGTCAGCTTCAATAAATTGGTTGACATTGTGAAAGCGCCTTTCTGACGGGCGGCCATTTAGACCGCCCCCAAATTTGTTATTTAAGTGTTCCAGTGAAATGACTCGGTCCTGAAAAGGTAAGATAATATTTTTTGTCAGCCTTAAGTCCGCTTATAGTTCCTGTCGCAGTATCATTTGCATCTACTGACCTGCTATAATAAAGTTGTAACGGTAGTGGCTAATAAGATATACTGAAAAT
>CANDMD010000175.1 GCA_947385725.1 uncultured Lachnospiraceae bacterium
GCCCATTTTGAAACGGAAGACTGTTCAAACATCCCCCTCAGTATAAGCAATATTATCGGATCGTACAATCTCAATCACAATGTTTACGAGTTCTACGACTGCAAAAAGGCCCTGTCTCTGAAACTGTACAAAAATAATCGCGTGGACATCAAATTTTCCACGGAAAGCTATGCCCGGCAGTTCATCAGCGAATACCTGGGCGACATCTGTTAAGGAGGTGAACGGGATTGAAGTATTCCTATTATGGGGAAACGATTCCCCATGACCAGAGAAAAGCACTGAATGAAAAAGTCCTCTGCCTGATCGCAGACGGCAGGCCGGAAGAACACGGCATCACTCCTGAGGACATCTACAACGCCTATACGGGGGACGGCGGCCTCCATGGGCTGGAACGGGGAGATTATGAAAACTACCATCAGTTCAGCGAGGCAAAAAAGGAAGTCGAAAACGGCCAGTTTTTCACGCCGCCCCGGCTGTGCGAGTTTGTCGCCGCCTGCCTGAAGCTGTCCTGCCATGACCTGGTGGCGGATCTGACCTGCGGCAAGGGAGATTTTTTCAACTTCATGCCCACAGAAACAAACATCTATGGCTGTGAGCTGGATGCAAAGGCCGCCCGTGTGGCAAAGTTCCTCTATCCGGAGGCCGTGATCGAATGCGGGGACATCCGCAGCTACCAGCCGGAGACAAGGTTTGACTATGTGGTGGGCAACCCGCCCTTCCACTTAAAATGGTGGACCGACAGCGGAAAAGAGATTCCCTCCCAGATGTATTACTGCATGAAATCGGCAGAGCTGTTAAAGCCCCTGGGCATCCTTGCCCTAATCGTGCCCCGCTCTTTCCTCGCCGACTCCTTTTCAGACGGCGGACAGATCGGGACATGGAGAAGAATTTCAACTTCCTGGGACAGATCCTGCTCCCCGAAAATGCCTTTTCACATTTAGGCGTCAAGTGCTTCCCCACAAAGCTGCAGTTCTGGCAGAAAAGAGGCCTTGAGGGCAGCATCAAAAAACTGCCTTACCGGACGGAAGCCGACTTCTCCCTGGCGGCGGATTTTGACATACAGAAAGAGGCCGGGCATGCCTATGAGAAATGCATCGCCTTTGCCAAGTCCGCACTGGAGAACAACCAGCACAGCATCCTCTTAAACCTTGCAAAGTCCCACAGCGCCTCCGGGGATTTCCAGTACCAGACCAGGAAGCTCCTGTACCAGATCCGGGTACACCCGGCCACCAGGGCGCTTTATGCCAAATGCAGCGAATACCTGTACCGCTTTTATACCCAGAAACAGCCGGACAACATGAACTATGAACAGTGGTGCGCCTCCAAGATCACGGAGGCAAAGGTGCTCTCCTATCTGCGGCGCGCATTAAAAAAGCAGAACGCCGCTCCGGACAGGGACGAAGTTGCCCTTGTCAAGCGGGACAGCGAATTTGCCTACAAAGGCTACAGCACTGCCGCCAGACGCCGCATCACGGAGAAAATGCGCATTCCCGTCCCGGTCCACCAGGCCGTGCTGGACAACACCCCGGAAAAATACCCCGGCTATGAGCGCCTGCTGCGCAGGAAACGCTCAGAATATGACACCCAGAACCGGCCTTTTGCGGAAATGGAAGAATACCCCTGCATAGCAGGGTGGCTGGAGCAGTTTACCCTATGGGACGCCTCCCGCGTGGAGTGGATCCACTTAAACGCCATCCAGAAGCATGACATCAACCTCACCCTGCAGAAACGCTATGCGCTCCTGCAGTGGGAGCAGGGGAGCGGGAAGACCCTTGCCGGCATTGCAACGGGATTATACCGGATGCAGCACCAGCGCGTACACAGCACCTGGGTGGTATCATCCGCCATCTCCATCCGCAACAACTGGAACGTGGCACTGCCTAACTTCGGCATACCCTGTGTCTTTGTGAAACGGCTGGAGGACCTGGAGCGAATCCGCCCCGGCGATTTTGTCCTGCTTACCTTAAACATGGTCAGCACCCACAAAAAGAGGCTGCGCAGATTCCTGAAACACCTTGGCCGGAACATCCAGCTGATACTGGACGAGAGTGACGAGATCTCAAACCCGAACAGCGCACGCTGCCAGGCCGTGCTCTCCTGTTTCCGCCGCTGCCGCATGAAGCTTCTCACCACAGGCACAAGCACCCGGAACAACATTTCAGAATTTGCACCCCAGCTGGAGCTGCTCTACAACAATTCCATCAACATGATCTCCTGGAACGAGTATATCTACCGCCATAACCACGGTGATACCGGGGAGGACGAGCCGGAATGTGACCACAACCCCTATTTCGGGCAGCCCATTCCCGCCTACAAAAAAGGATATTCCCTGTTCTCCGCATCCCACCTGCCGGAAAAAGTGACCGTGTTCGGCCTGGAAAAACGCACCCAGGACATCTACAATGCGGATATTTTGAGCGGCATCCTGGGAAAGACGGTCATCACAAGGACCTTTGAGGAAGTAGCCTGCAAGGACATCAAGCGGATTCACCAGATTCTGCTCCAGTTCTCTCCGGAGGAAAGGCAGGTCTACCAGCAGGCCATCGAGGAATTCCATCAGATGCGCAGCAATTACTTTTCCTCCACAGGCAACTCCAGAAAGGACGCCATGATGCGCCTCGTCCAGCAAATCGTCCTGTTGCTGCGGATCAGCGCGGCGCCGGATACCATGCTGGAATATACGGGGGACACACCTGTCAAGGTCATGTCCGCCGTAGAGATGATTGCCGACTGGCCGGATGAAATCATTGCCATCGGCGTCCGCCACAAGGCGGTCCTGCATTCTTACGAAAAGGCGCTGCAGGAATACCTGCCGGACCGCCCCCTGTTCGTGGTGACCGGCGAAAACACCAGCTTTGCCAAAAGAAGGGCCTTACACCAAACACTCAAGGACAGCGGGAACGGGATTCTGCTCTGCACCCAGCAGAGCCTGCCCTCCAGCGTTAACTTCGAGTATGTCAACAAGGTTATCATCCCCGAACTGCATTACAACAACTCCGGCATGAGCCAGTTCTATTTCCGTTTCATCCGGTACACTTCGACGGAGTACAAGGATATTTATTTCCTCACTTATGCGGGCAGCATCGAGTCCAACCTGATGCAGATGATCCTGGCAAAAGAAAAGCTGAACCTGTTCATGAAAGGGCAGGATGTTGACCTGGATGATATTTATGAGCGCTTTGGTGTGGACTACGACCTGCTCTCCCTCCTGATGCGGCAAGAACGGGACGATAAGGGCAATCTCCGCATCAGCTGGGGCGAACAGAAAATAGCGTGAAACTCCCAACCCTGAAAGGAGGCATTTATGTACCACTACATTTTACAAGTATATCCTGAGCCGCGCAAAGAAGAGGACTGGGCTGCGGAGGATGACTTTATAGACCGGCCTGGCCTGATCCCCATTGCCGACCATATAAAAACGGTATGTGACCGCGATTCTGCCATCCGGCACTTTGAACAGTGGTTTCTTACGCATCACATGGGCATTTTTTCCGGCGGCGCCTTTGTCCTTGCCCCGGATGCCCGCAGCCATTATTTTGCAGGCCGCTTCCCGGAATTTCTCAGGAATCTGAAGGCTCTGGAGGCTGTATCAGAGACACAGTATATCAATGACCATGATTATGTGGAAAAACTGCTCTCCGACCTGGTTTCCAGTTTTTCCAAATGCCGTGACAGCTACATCATGGAATCTGACGGTCCGCCGATCCCCTTTGACCGTTTCATCCGGACTGCAATACCCGGTGTGCCTTATTATATCGGCGCTGTCATGGAATACCACTGCTAAGGAGGTGATTTTTATGGAAACAGACATTTTACGCAATACACTTATGACCCACCTGGACACGCTCAGGCGGAATCTGGCGGTGGTTTCCAGAGAGGAACTAAGAACCCGCTACCGCAAGCCCTATTACGCCCTGGTGCAGGATATTTCCACTTCTGCCTCTGCCTATGTGAGACAGACCGCACTTGCCGGCCTGCGCATCCGCCAGGAATACCTGCCGGAGATCGTGCCTGCCATAAACAATGCGGTACAGGCATCCGGCCTGTTAAAACAGGTCTCAGCTGCAGCTTACAGACGGCAGGACATCCAGGAGATCGAGCAGCTTGCGCTGGCTTTAAGAAAGCTGGTTGAAGATACCTTGGCGCCTTTTTATGAAAGGCATATGGGACTTTATCTGTCAAATGAATGCTTTGACGCCTCTCCGCAGGCACCGCAGCTTTATAACCACGTCAACGGCTGTATCCTGCAGGATGGAAAATGGATCCCTTTGGAGGCAGGCAGACAATATACCTTTCTGGCCATGCATATCCGGGAACGCAGCCAGACAGTAGCATAATTTTAGGAGGACACCCACATGAAGATATTTGATTTTGAGAAAGACGGCACCGCATACAGGATGAAGCTGGACATCAGGACTTACTCCAACGGAAACCTTGCCCTTGCCATGCACATCCATACGGATGACGGCTGGGAACCCTGGAACATCCTCACCGTGAATCTTGGATTTCTCCTGGAAAAGGATACCGCCTACATTGACACCAACAACAATGGCGAATCGGTCCTTGCCTGGATCATCCGCAACAAACTGGCTGTACCCACGGGAAAAACCGCCAGGAGCGGCTACTGTACCTATCCGCAGTACAGGTTCCGTGAATCTGCCCTCCGGGAGATCGACCCGGACGGCTATGAAAAATATCTGGCAGATCATGCCGCCTAAAAGGAGGAATACTATGAATATCAGCTTTTCAAACACCTGCCCTTTCCCGGAAGTGTTCCAGGAAACAAAAAATGTAGATTTCAGCGCCGCAGCCCATCCGGTCAGCGAAACAGCCTATTCCCGGTCTGATTACCATGGCGGCCACTGGTGGACAACGTGGTTCGACTGCACAAAAACACCCTTATCAAGAGAACTGGCATCAGAAATTGATCTTTTCCAGAATATGCTGCTTGAACTGGATGCCTTCAAAGACCTCTCTGCCATGAGGGAATTCTGCAGAACGGCCGAGCCCACTCAGGATCCTGCTGAATACAACCTCTATTCTGGAACAGAGCATTTCCACATCCGGCTCAGGCTCATTACCAGAACGAACGACTACAATTTATATGTTCACTATTACCTGAAATCCTTTCAGTAAAAGCATGTTTTAAGGAAAAAGAAAAGCGCTGAGAAATGACCTCAGCGCTTTTCTGCTTTCCTAAAAACGGAATAATTTGATGCATCTGATCAACGTGATGCAGAGCTCCTGGTACAGATCTTCGTCAAACCTGCCGCCGACAATCGCCCCCTTTACCAAAAGGGGCTTGTACATCTCCAGAAGGGCAATGACAGCCGGTTCCTCCCCTGTCTTCGCCCGTAACAATATTTCCTTAAAACTCACTTTCTCAACTCCTTCATCTTCTTTTTCATCTTCCGGATAGCACGGTAATAGATCGTTGCCACGCCTTTATACCCCAGGCCCATCTCTTCCGCAAGCGACTCAAAACTTCTTTCATCCAGTACCCTTGCCAGGAATACATGACGCTCACGCCCATTGATCCCTTTCAGCGCATAAAGGAGCGTACTGTCCTCCAGCTGCATGGGTAAGGGCAGCCCACGAAACATATCTTCCTCCGTCCCCTGCTCCTGGTTATATGGAAGGCTGTCTGTCACATCCTCCTTCTGCTGCAGTCTGGCCGCCTGCTGTATGTAATCATTCCGGCGGCGTCTGACTGCCGTTGTCAAATATGCCGTGAATAGGTTTTGCACAATCTCTGATTCACTTTTCCCATTGTTTTTCTGCCACATGGCTTTTCCTCCTGAAATTCAGATTTTTGCTGCAACATCTGAATCCGGAGGGGAGCGGCAACGGGTGAAACCGTTCAAATCCAAAAATCTTATTAGCCCAAAAAGAAAAAGGCAGTTACCATACTTAACGCCCGGATAACTGCCTTTTTCCCATATTTCCATGTTTTTCGTCAGAAAGTAGTGTGTCACGCTACCATTTCGGGTCTGTTTTACCAACAGAAAACATGCGATTTTTTTAATAAAATTCCCCTGCCACTGTCTGGCTTATGATAATTCCCCAATGACCATGTACCTTTCTCATGGTCACAAAAAGCACTCAAATAGCGTCCTGATGAACCATGTTTTTTTTCTTCATCAGAGCGCAGAGTGCTTATAGTAGTTTTGTAACATATATTTTAGGCATGGTAGTGCCATTTTTACATTTGAAAAGTGTGGCAATACACTACTGTTAGGAGGTGATCATGATGTCCCTGTCAATCAAAGATGCCCGAATTTTCAGCAATGCCTTAAAAAAGGCCAGAAAGAAACTGCATCTGACACAGGCAGCCTGTGCGGAGCTTTTGGATCTCTCCGTATCCTTTGAAAAGGATCTGGAACGCTGCCGATGCTCCTCAAGCATCGAGACTTTTTATCATATCTGCCGGATGCTGAGTATTTCCGCAGATGACTGTATTTTTCCAGAAACGGAGCGGAAAACTGATTCTACATACCATGAATTACTCAGGCTGCTTTCCCTGTGTGATGAAAGCAGTCTGAAGATTCTTACAGCTACCGCAACTGCTCTCGTCAACGAAAGGAAAAATACATCCACCTGATCCGCCTGCAAATGTGCGCCGCCAGGCGCACGACAAAAATATAACCCAACTCTTTCTTCAGTTGGGTTATATTGTATACCTCAAATATCTGTATAATATATGTGAAAAATAGATAGATTGTCGTTTCCATCGACAAATTACGACATTGCATTATCCTTTTCATGATCAATACAAAATTTATATCCGTATCCATGCAGTGTGCGTATATTGGTGATCTTCAGCTTAGTCCTGAGACGGTATATAATATCCCTTATGATATAGGCTCCTCCAGAATAGTCGTCCTTACTTACCGCCTCATAAATCTGCTCCCTTGTAAATGCGATATTGGGATTTGAAGCCAAAAAGTAAAGTACGTCAAACTCCATTCTTGTGAGTGCTATTTCCTGATCATCTGCATAAACAGATCTGCTTGCAGGATAAATATGAAGTTTTCCATATACCAAGCTTTCATCTATCTCTGCCATCTGTTTCACTTCCTTTACCTTAACTGCTTTAACAGCCAAAGATCATCTGTGCTCTCCGCATATTCTCCGATGCATCAATACCAAAAGGACACCTTTTTGTGCAGGAGCCGCAATGAATGCAATCCTCCCCTGTTACCAATAACGCCGCATACCGTTCCCTCAATTCGTCTGTCATTTCTTGTTCTGCCATATCTGCCAGTTTCGTCACTTCAGCAATGTCAATTTTCTTGGGACACGGCTGACAATGATTACAGTACATACATCTGTTTGCGAACTGTCCCACCAGACTATCCTGGATTTCGCTGAAATCCCTTTCCTCCTCGCTTGCTGTCAGATATGCTAACGACTGGTTCAATTCATCTACATTTGCAAATCCGGGAACAGGACATGCCACCTGAGGAAACGAAAGAACATAGCTGATACACTGGACAGGGGTAAGGCTCAAAAGCCCTTTTAGTCTGCCTTCTTCATGGTTTTTCAGAATATTGCCCGCTGCAAATGGTTTCATTGCCACAATCGGTATTCCCTGTTTCCCACAAAGCTCATAAAGTTCCTGTTTTGATGGATATGCAGCCTTTTCTTCCTCAGTCATGGACTGAATCTCCCTGCCCTTCATCCTTGCATCTGCCGTATCCTGTGGAAGCAGATTGAACAGCGGATTAACCGGAAACATCAGCACATCAATTTTTCCACTCCTGACCGCCTCCAGTGCAATCTTCGTATTATGGGTGCTGAGACCGATAAAACCGATATGTCCCTCATCCTTCAATTCTTTGGCATACGCATACATCCAGCCGTTTAATATTTCGTTCAGATCCACCATATCATCACAGTTATGCAGGAACAAAACATCTATGTAATCTGTATCCAGCTTTTCATAAAACTGCTGCAGAAAATCCTTGCAGAGTGCTTCATCTCTTGTCCTTACATACTGTCCGTCTTTATCGGCGCATCCCAAATGCCCCGCCAGACATACCTTATCCCGGATTCCTCTTAGCGCCTTCCCATAATATTCCCTTGTTGCGGGAGTCCCTACAAACAAATCGAAATAATTGATTCCCGCATCCACAGCGGCACGCACCAGATCAAAAATCTGCTTTTCGTCCGCAGTCCATACATATTCACACCCCATGCCGA
>CANDMD010000176.1 GCA_947385725.1 uncultured Lachnospiraceae bacterium
ACCAGGTTCCAGCCATCCGCCAGCACAAACAGCAATATCTTGAATGGCATGGAGATCGTTGTGGGCGGCAGCATCATCATGCCCATACTCATCAATGTGGAAGCGACTACCATGTCAATGATGATAAACGGAATATAAATCATAAACCCGATCCAAAATGCAATCCTCAGCTCACTCACCACAAAGCTTGGGATCAATACCGAGTTGGGAATGGATTCATTCTGGCCGTCCCATTCCTGACCGGCAATACTCATAAAAAGCTCCACATCCTTCACCTGGGTCTGGGGATACATAAATTCCCGCAAAGGCTGGATACCGGCCTCAAAAGCCTCCTCCTGGGCGATCTCCCCCGCCTGAAATGGCTGGATCGCCTCCTCGTTGATCCTTGCTATGGTCGGTTCCATAATAAAAAACGTAAGGATCAACGCCAGACCGACCAGAACCTGATTGGGCGGCGCCGTCTGCGTATTCAGTGCGGCACGGGTAAAATGCAGCACTATGATGATACGCGTAAAGGAGGTCATGAGAATGAGGATCATAGGCGTCAGCGCGATCAGCGTCAATGTCAGCAGAACGCTCAACGCGCCGTTCAGCTGACCGTTGCTGCTGTCAAGGGACACCGTTACAGTGTTCGCCGTATTCAAATCCGCCACTTCCTCAGGCGTCTCCGCCGTTCCCGGCGGATCAATATAAGTACGCGTATCCTGTGACCCCGTCGGATCCCGGTTTTCTATTGCCCATACAGGCATGGAATTTTGAATACACAATATGCCTACCGTAACCAGCAGGCATATTATCGTTATTATTCTTTTTCTGTTTCGCATAAACTTCATCATTTACTCGAATCGTCCTTTGGTTCGCTTGCATTTGTGGAGTTTTTCCTAATAGCTTTTTCGAACAACTCCCTAAATCCCAGACCGGAATTGAACTCCTGGGATATCTTAAGCTGTTCTATGGGAATTTCTCCCAGCATAGTAACTGTGTCTTTACAGACAGCGATCACCATATATGTTTCCCCCGCCCGAATGATCTGCAGATATTTATTATTTGCCAGACGGCTGGTTTCTATCACCTCAATATTGCCACTGGCACCCTGCTGCTTCTGATACCCCGAGATCCACTTCGTGGTCAGGGCCGTCACACCGAGCACCAACACAAATATCACCAGAACAGCTATAAGTTGGGCGTAACCGCTTTCAGTCCCGGTCAGCAGAACTGACATCAGCCTACGACCTTCTTGACAGCCTCAAGAACACGCTCCGCCTGGAATGGCTTCACGATAAAGTCTTTCGCACCATTCTGAATAGATTCGATAACCATCGCCTGCTGTCCCATCGCAGAACACATAATGATCTTCGCATTGCCGTCCAACTTCTTGATCTCCTTCAACGCCTGAAGACCGTCCATCTCAGGCATGGTGATATCCATCAGCACCAGATCGGGTGTCAGTTCTTTATACTTCTCAACAGCCTTTGCGCCGTTCTCAGCTTCTCCCGCAACATTGTAACCATTCTTGGTCAAAATGTCCTTGATCATCATCCTCATAAAAGCTGCATCATCACATACTAAAATATTCTTTGCCATTGATTCCTTCCTCCTACTTGATAATCTCAGTTACTCTTACGCCAAAGCTTTCTTCAATTACTACTACCTCTCCCTTTGCAACGAATTTCCCGTTTACCAGTACATCTATAGGTTCACCGGCAATTCGATCAAGTTCAATGATCGTACCGGGCGCAAAATTAAGAATCTCAGAAATAGACTTAGTCGTACGTCCAAGTTCTACTGTTACCTCCAACGGAACATCCATGATCAGGCCGATATTCTCGCCACCGGGAATATTGCTCATATCCGTCGAAAAGTTTTGGAACTGAGCGGGCTGAATATTTACATTCTGCATTGCTATAGGATTCATCATCATTTGAGAATTCATCATCTGTGGATTCATCATCATGGGGTTCATCATCTGCGGATTCATCATCATCTGAGAGTTCATCATCTGTGGATTCATGCCCATCTGCATACCACTCATATCCTGTTGTCCTGCCATATCCATCTGGGGTGCCGCACCGGCACCTCCCTGTGCAGGCGTCTCCACCGCTTTCGGTGCCTCCGCCGCAGGCTCTGCCCCGCCACCCTGATTGTGAATAAAGGTATCAACAATCAGTCTCGCGAAATCAATAGGATATAATTGCATGATCGTACTGTCTACCAGTTCATCGATCTGTAGGCGGAAGGAAATCTTGATAAAGGTTCCTCCCAGAAACGGCGATATATCTTCCCCTGCCCGGATCGTTGTCAGATCCAGCAGTGAGGCTTCCGGCGGACTGATATCGATGGTTTTCTTCAACATGGTTGAAAGAGACGTGGCCGCCGACCCCATCATCTGGTTCATTGCCTCAGAAATGGCGCTCAGATGCAATTCACCCAGTTCAATATCTGTATTTGTACCATCACCGCCCATCATCAAGTCGGTGATGACCTTTACATCATGTTCCTTCAGTACCAGGATGTTGGTACCGTCCAACCCCATCGTATACTTGATCTGAATGAAGACACAGGGTCTTTCATATTCCGCCAAAAGGTTTTCCCACCTTGCGGGTGTAACCACCGGTGTGGTGATATTGACCTTTCGGTTTACCAGCGAATATAAGGTCGTTGCCGAGGATCCCATACTGATATTGGCCACCTCGCCAATTGCATCCTTCTCTACGTCTGTAAGAATTTCAGGCACATCCCCCGCAGCCTGGGCTGCACTGTCTGCTGATGGTTCACTGCTGGATACTTCAGTTATAGTTTCGCCGGCTCCAACGGAAACTTCTTCGGCATCTTCGTCCCCCTCAGCCACGTCCATGCCGTTAAGCAATGCATTTATCTCATCCTGAGATAGCATTCCATCCATCCTCTACTCCTCCTCTCTGATTACCGATGTGATCCGGACAGCATAAGAATCCTTTTCGGCGCCGGGTAATGCGGTAAATTTTTTAATATTACCTACATAAATGTTCATGTCATCATCCACTCTGGAGTTTAGACGGATACAGTCTCCCACCTGCAGATTCATGAAATCGTTTACGGATATCACGCTCTTGCCGAGAACCGCCCTTACAGGGATATCTGCCTTTCGGATCAATGACTCAATGTAAGCTTCATAATTCTCATCATGATTCTCCTGCATTGTAGAGAACCAATACTTTGTGTTCAGCTTATCCATGACGTCTTCCAAAGTAAGGAAAGGAAGACAGACATTCATAAAGCCTTCCACATCCCCAATCTTCATGTTCAGCGTAACAATCGCTATCATATCATTGGGGGCGATCACCTGCGCGAACTGGGGATTTGTCTCCAGTCGCTGCAACACAGGCGCTATATCAATAACGTTTTTCCACGGTTCCCTTAATAACTGTGTAAACATTACTAATATCTTTTCAATGATCGTCATCTCGATCTCGGAAAATTCCCTGCTCTTCTCCAGCGGGACTCCTGTACCTCCCAGCATGCGATCCAGCATCGCATATCCGAGATTGGTCGCCAAATCCATAATGACTGTACCGTTCAACGGTGCAAAATGTATGATCCCCAGAATAACGGGATTCGACAAGGCATTGGTAAATTCATTAAATGTAACCGTCTCCGAACTTGCCACAGCTACCTGAACATTTTTTCTCAGATATACAGGAAGATTCGTGGAAATCAACCGGCTGTAGTGTTCAAATATGATCTCAAGTGTCCTTAAATGCTCTTTTGAGAACTTTGTAGGGCGGTTAAAGTCATAATTTTTAACCTGTCTCTCTTCAGGCTCCTGCATCTGCTCCGCATCCAGTTCGCCCGAAGACAGCGCCGCAAGAAGATTATCTATTTCGCTCTGGGAAAGGACCTCGCCCACACAAGCTCACCTCCTATCAAACTATCCATTCATCTATTACGGTTATCAACTGAATTTTATATTGCTGATATTGATTCTATAAACAAATTTGTAACCTGTCATATCCTGGATAGCCTGAAGGATCTCCTGTTTGATGGAATCTATGTCGTTCCTGCAATCTTCCTCGGTATGGGCACCCACAATGGAATTGACCAGATCCCCAACCACGGAATCATAGCCTCCGGAAGTGAAATTTTCACCCAGCTTCTTGTAGCCGTCCCCCTTGCTGTTCATGGAAAGCGACATATCAAAGATAAAGTAAACGCTGCCGCCGTCAGCAGTCGCCACCTGGATCATCATGGACTCCGGCAGGGGATAAACCACCGTATCCTCCAGCGGAACCGCCGGCTCGGCTTCCCCTTCGCTGCCGGGAGCGGCAAACTGGACGTTCAACGCAGTAGCGATATTGTCCACCAGATCCGCCGTTTTCTTATTGGCACTGATCACACTCACCATGATCACGGTGGTAAGGACAATATTTACGATCATCAATGCTAAGATTAGGACTGTCAATAAATTCTTTTTCATATTTATTCACCCTCATTATTTTATTCTGGCTGTTATCTCGCCGAATTATAAATCCTTATTTCAACCCTTCTGTTCCTGCTCCGACCCTCCGCAGTGGAATTGTCGGCTATGGGGACCCGCTCACCCATTCCCGCATGGCGCAGGTTCTGGGGATCCAGCAACGTCTGGTCTGTCAGGTAATAAAATACCGAGAGCGCCCTGGCACTGCTCAACTCCTCATTGCTGGGATACTGTGAACTGCTGATGGGCACGTTATCCGTGTGACCCTCTATCTCAATCGTTCCCGTCCCATAATACTGCAGGATATCTCCCACCTTCTGCAGGATCTGCTCTGCCTCCGCTTTCAGTTCAGCGCTTCCCGAATCAAACAACAGAGCCCCATTCATGGTAAGCTGCACATACTGTGCGGTAAAACTGACATCCACCTGGTCGGAAATACTGCTCTCCTGAAGGGCTTCCGCCATATTTTCGGAAAGTTCCTCATTCGCCTGAAGCTGCGCCTCCTCTATTTTCTCAAGGAGTTCACGCACAGCCTCCGGGGAGGCATCATAATCCTGCATATCCTCGCCTTCGTTTTCACTTGTGGCAGTCTTGCCGGTACTGTTGATGTACTCGTCTAACTCATTCAGCTGACTGACGCCATTGCTGATCATCATACCGTCCCCTATGGCGTTGGCTCCCCCGTCAAAAATGCTGACGGTATTGTTCATGGCCGCAACGAGTTCATGAAGCTTGCTCTCTTCCAGAGTGGACATAGCGAAAAGCATAACGAAGAAACAAAGCAGCAGATTCATCAGATCGCTGAAGGTAGACATCCACGCGGGCGACCCCGCGGGGGGCGTATCTTCCTGACGCTTTGCCATTACTCTTCACCCCCTGCCTCATCACTGGCACTGTTCCTCTCGCTGGGGGCAAGGAAGGATTTCAGCTTTTCTTCGATAACCCTGGGGTTCTCTCCTGCCTGAATGGACAAAAGACCTTCAATCATTACTTCTTTCAGCATCATCTCCGCAGAGTTATCCGCTTTCAGTTTATTGGAAACAGGACCACAGATCCAGTTTGCCAGAATGGAACCATACAGCGTGGTGATCAGTGCGACCGCCATTGCAGGTCCAAGTGTGGATGCATCATCCATATGGTACAACATATCTACCAGGCCAACCAGGGTACCGATCATACCCCAGGCAGGCCCCATGCTGCCCAATGTGTCCCAGAAACCGATACGGGTCTTATGCCTGCTGTCCAGGCTCAAAAGTTCGGTTTCCATAATTGCACGCACCAAATCAGGGTCCGTACCGTCTACGATGAGCAGGATTCCTTTCTTCAAAAACTGCTCGTCCATATCCGATGCCGCCTCCTCCAGGGAGAGCAGACCTTCCTTACGGGCCACATTCGATAATTCTATAATCTTCTGTATCATTGCCGCCGTATTCAAAGTCGGTGCCTTAAAAATCAGCATGAAACTCTTAAGACCACCGATATAATCTGCCAGGCTGACAGACGTCAGGGTGGCGAAAAAGGATCCTCCAAAAGTGATAACGAAAGAAGGAAAATCCAAATATTCATGGAATCCACTTGCCCCCGCCGAACTGAAAATACCAAATATAAGCATTGCAAAACACAAGAGTATTCCTGCTAAAGATGCTATATCCACGATAATCACCTACACTCCCCTAATTTTTTCAGATTAATCCGTAAGGATATCCTTTCTATCCAATTTTACAAGATTTTTCACCTCTTGTCTACTTTCTTTTACAATTATTTTTTTCCCGGTGGTCATGGTAATAACCGTATCCGGCGTCTCTTCAACGATTTCGAACAACAAAGGATTCACAAGAATCTTTTCGCCGTTGATCTTCGTCACTTCAATCATATAAGTCTCCCCCGCCTGCCCCCACTTAGAAAGGGAGCGAAAAAATCCGCTCCCTTAGTATAGCACACATCCAGACATAATGCGAGCAAAAGATCAAAAATGTTAAAAAAAGTTATGGGCAGCTATTATCTCTTCAGATTGGTCAGTTCTTCCAGCAGCGTATCGGAAACCGTGATGATACGGCTGTTCGCCTGGAAGCCACGCTGAGTCGTGATCATCTCCGTGAATTCGGAGGACAGATCCACATTACTCATCTCCAGCTGGCCGGTGGACATCTTTCCGCCGCTGGCAGTGATATCCACGCCGATCCCGTCAAACTCACCGGAATTCAGGGTAGCGGAGTACATATTGTCACCATGCTTCTCCAGACCGGAAGCGTTGGGGAAGCTTGCCGTGGCGATCTGACCCAGCAGCTTCGTCATGCCGCTGTCATAGCTTGCGTAGATCATACCGTTTGTCTGGATGGACACGCCGATCATCTTGCCCAGGCGGCGTCCTGCCCCCAGTCCCTTCAGGTCTCCGCTGGTAGCGCTTGCGGTGGAAGTTCCCTTGTTATCCGGCTCGGACAGCTGGGTGAAGTCAATGGTGATGTCAGAGAAGTTACCGCCCAGCTGGGACAGGGACAGCACTCTCGTGGTGGCGGTAGGCGTGCTGTTCACGCCGTAGAACTCACCGTTATTGGAATTGAAGGCGATGTTGTAACCCACAAAATTACGTCCCACGGTATCAAAGGTAGCCTCCGTCGCATTCTCAGGGTAAGTGGGAAGCGCGTTATTGCCTCCGGCAGGAAGCTGTTCTATCATTTGCGCTATTGTGAAGGTCTGATTGTTCGGAGCCGCATCAGTCCCCATATTGACCGTAACACGCAGTGACAGGAAGTCTTCCGTGGAGCCCTCATAGCCGTAAGCCGCCGCCAGGGCATCCAGTGCCTCCTGGACTGTCACCGCAGGAGTATCGGCGGTAGCCGCTTTGTATTCCGCAGTCCTGTTGGTCAGGCCTGTTCCTGCCGCCGCCAACAACTGCTGCACATCCACGACTTCCGACTTGTCGCTTTTCTTCATAAGCTTATTTCCATCCCAATAATAATTGGTGAGATCGAAGGAAACCTTCCCCGCCTTATTCTGCACGGTGGTATCGCCGAACAGCGCCTGGGAAACCCCGGGAACCTCATTGCCATAAGCATCCTGGATCCCCACCAGCTCCAGGCTGTAAACATCCTGTGCCGGAGCCGTGTCCGTCGCCGCCAACTTATCCGACTTCTTAAAGGCGAATTTTGCCGTATAGACATACCCAAGTGCATCGAAAAAGCTTAGGTTTACCACCTTGCCGTTGGCGCTGGCGGAATCTTTGTCATTCTTATCCAGGATCCCCGCCATATTCGCCTGGGTAGTAGCCTCCGGCGGATAAGTCAGGTTCGCCGTGCTCATGATGCGCAGGGCGGACACGGTGTCCTGTCTGATGTCCATGGTCTCGGGATCCACCTGCCAGCCCATGACATTGTAGCCGGTGCTGGTCATGGCCAGATTACCCGCAGCATCTACATAGAAAGAACCGTCCCTGGTGAACAGATTCTCCGAGCCATTGTTCACCACGAAGAAGTTGTCTCCTTCGATCATGATATCAAAGGGATTTCCCGTAGACTGCGCGGATCCCTGCCCCGTAATGTTGATGTTGATGGCTCCGCCTTTTACACCAAGGCCGATCTGCCTTGCGTTGGTACCGCCGGTACCGGTAGCCGCGTTGGGTCCGCTGGCCTTCTGTGTTGTCTGGCTCATCAGATCCTGGAATACCATGGAACTTGATTTGTATCCCACGGTATTTACATAGATCGGAAGAGCGTCGTGTAGGGAAAGAGTGTTCTGTTGGGTGT
>CANDMD010000177.1 GCA_947385725.1 uncultured Lachnospiraceae bacterium
TGGTGGGTTTCCTGGATCTTCTGTGGCAGAATAAGGGCTATGCATCCCCGGAGGAATTCAGGGACTTCTGCGGGGATACGGTGTTGCTGACGCGCATGGATTCCTATGTGCGGAAGAATAACGAGTGTTTTGAAATTCCGGTGGAGGTCAGTCATTTCGGAGCGGAGGATCTGACAGGGGAAACCTTGGCCTATCGGTTGACTGAGGGGGAGAGGGTGATCCTTTCAGGGCAGATCCCTGATATCAGCGTGCCCTGCGGTAGCTGCATACAGGTGGGAAGTATTACGCTGGATCTTTCTGCTGTGGACAAGAGTAGTATGCTGACACTGGAACTGGAACTGGGGACGGTTAAGAACAGCTGGCAGCTGACAGTATTTGTGAAGCCGGGGATGCCCCGCTGGTCTGATGGCTCTGAGACTGATAATGAGGTTGAGACTGATAATGAAGTTGAGAGCGGAGATATAGGCTGCAAAGCAAGGGGTAAAAACCTGGAAGAGTCTGGGACCGGTTATGAAACTGAGACCGGACATGAAGCTGAGACCGGACATGAAGCTGAGACTGGAGATGTGGTGCAGGTTGGCAGGAAAATCCTGTATACCCGGAAATGGGAAGAGGCCAGGGAAGCCCTGGGTCGGGGCGAAAGGGTAGTGTATGCGCCTTATCTGTCAGACCTTTCCTATGAGTGCCCTGCCCTATCCATGAAGAATGTCTTCTGGAATGGGCAGATGGGACCGGCATGGATCCGGAATCTTGGGATTGTGGCGGAGGAAAGTCATCCTGTTTTCCGGACATTTCCCACTGAAAGGGACGGTGGATGGCAGTGGGAGGATATCCTGGCACATGCCAGAGGCTTCTGGCTGAAGGATATGGAGGGCGTGGAGCCTATTGTGCGCCCCATTGACGACTGGAACCGCAGCCTGTCCCTGGGATTGCTGTTTGAGGCAAAGGTGGGACAGGGAAGCCTGCTTGTGGTATCCGCTGACCTGGAGGGAAGCTTTGAGGAGCGTCCCGCCGCATACTGCCTGAAACAGGCAATTCTCGATTATGCCGCTTCGGAGGCATTTGCCCCTTTTGCGGAAATTTCCTGTGAAGCCATAGAGGCAAAGCTGTTCCCGGTGATGCGCATGGAGCAATTGGCGGGAAAAAGCCTGTACGATGAGGATGCGAGGGTGGTTTCATCGGCGGAAACGGATGCCAATCCGAATACATCCACAAGGATTGAGAAGGATGCTTTTCCTGCCACCATAACGCTGATGTTAAAAAAACAAGTGGTACTGAAAGGCCTTCTATATCTGCCGGAGCAGAAGGACAGGGCGCATGAGGGGTTTATCAGAGATTACCGGCTGGAGTATTTTGATGTACAGGCAGAGGATTGGAAATGTTTGAGGACAGGTATATTTTTGAATACCAGCCTATCACAACAGGTGTTATTTGACGCGCCTGTCACCACAGGGAAGCTGCGGCTGACGGTGCTGTCCTGCTACGGCTGTGTGGACAAGACGGTGTGGGCCGCAGACAGGGAAGGATGGGTTCAGAAATACCGGAAGGCCAAAGCTGTGGTGCAGGTTGCGGGACTTCACGTGATATGTGAGGAACCGACAGAGGGAGCCGATGTGATTTTCTGGGAGGAGGGGCAGAAGTCTTCCACCAAGGAGATAGACAACTGAGTAGGTGATAGGGAAGCATTGACCGGATCAGGCAGTAAGGGGAAGAGGGAAGCAGAAAGATGAAGCGGAAAATTATAGTGGGTACTATGGTGACTATGGTAACGGCTTTGACGGTACTGTCAGCCTGTGGAAGAAAAGACGATGAGAAGGCTGTGTCTCTGGAGCCGCAGTCTCTGGAAAGCGGTAATGCGTCAGGGGAAACGGATGACGGAGGAGCGGCGGACGGCAGAGAACCGGACGTTGGAGCGGCAGACGGCAGGGGAACAGACAGTGCGGCAGGAGCCGCGGGCAACAGGGGAACAGACGGCGCGACAGGAAATGCGGCAGACATAGCGGCATCCGAACAGGACGCTTTGGGATCCGATACCAGTACCGGAGTCAGGGCGGCGGAGAGCCTGTCTGATACGGACAGGGAAATCTATTTACAGGCAGTCAATGAGAGCGAAGGTGAGGCGAAGGGATATTCCCTGATTTATCTGGATGGGGACAATATCCCGGAACTGGTAGTCCATGACAGGGGAAACGATAGTTATTCAATCTATACGGTCAAGGACCAGGCATTATTCTGTATGGCAGATTCCTTGTCCACGGTGGAACTGACCTATTTTGAAAGGTGTGGCGTTATAGCCAGCTTTTCAAGGTGGAACGGCGGCGGTGACGAGGGCGGATATGGCAGTTCTTACGTTCAGGTATCCAGGGATAGGACGCTTACAAATGATGACGAGGCTGTCTTAAGCTACAGTTATAATGCCACCTATAATGAAGAGGGCAAATATACAGGAACGGGTGTTACCGAATATTTTTATGTGGGGAAGGAAATTGAGGAAGCGGTGTACCGGGAGAAACTGGCAGGCCTTGGTATTGCGGAGGGAGAGGATCAGCCTTGCATGGAGGGCAGCTGTGACAAGGATGAAATCATTGCCCTTTTAAGCAGGTATCGTTAAATTGGATAGAGGAATCCCGTGCTAAACCGGACGCTGCAATCAAGAATTGGAGGAAAAAAGCAATGATTTTATATAGACCTGTTGGCACAAAAGAATTAAGGCTTATCCAAGAAAGTGATTATACTGCATTTCCTCCCAGATTACCGGAGCAGCCAATTTTCTATCCGGTGCTGACGGAACAGTATGCAATTGAGATAGCGTCCGGATGGAATGTAAAATATAATGATGACCATATGGGTTATGTGACAAGGTTTGAGGTGGATGATGTTTATTGTGGACAATTTGAAGTTCATCAGGTCGGGGACAGGCATCATATAGAATACTGGATTCCGGCAGAAAGACTGGAAGAGTTTAATGGACACATTATTGGGAAAATATGTGTGATCAGTGAGTTCTCAGATAATTAGCTTTTCACATTAGTCCTGATAGGCCACTGATCATATACGGGTGCGCGCTTTCCCGAAAAAAGATAGAACATGGAAGCACAGGAGGATTTTGGGAATGAAGCTGAGAAGACTGCGAAGAGATACGACGTCAGGGTATACCACTTTCGGATGTATGTGGCAGAAGGGAAGCTGTACCGTAAAGACGGCTTATCGCTGCATTGCCCAGGAGGGAAGGGAAGTGCCCATTCAGTCCAGGGTCACGGCATACTGGCCTGACGGTTCCGTGAAGTGGACCGCGCATACAGCAGATAGCGCATTGCTGGGTGAGGAAATTGAAATCCTTCCGGACGGGCATGCTGGTGGTATTGTGGAAGCTGATTCCCCAAAAGCCTGTCAAGAATCGGGAAAAAGGGATTTACATGGACAGAAATTCGATGCCGGGGGATCTGATTCACAGGAAGTCTGCCCAATACCGGGAAAGACGGATCCGCAGGGAAAGAGAACCAATGGCGGACAGGCTGATTTGTCCATAGGGGATGATGGAACAAAGATTTTAATAAATAACGGCAGATACTGCATTGAGATCAACAGGGATTCCGGTTTTCTGTTTGAGAGAATTTATGCAGAAAGGGGCGAGATTGCCTCCAGGGGCAGGGCGGTGCTGCAGCTGGAAGAGCCTGCATCCGTGGATGGGTATGAGGCAAGGGTGGTCAAGCCTTACACGGGAGTGGTCAGGGAAATAGAGATCGAAGAACAGGGAGCGCTGCAATGCATTCTGAAATATACCGGCTGTCACGGGAATAAAGGCGGAGAAGAAAAAATACCATACGTTATTCGAATGCGGGTCAATGGAGACTGTCCTACTCTGCATTTTACCCATACCTTTCTCTATGACGGTGATGAGAACAGGGATTTCCTGAAGGGGCTGGGGATTACCTTTGAAACGCCCCTGTCAGGGGAACTTTACAACCGGCACATCAAGGTTCAGGGGGATCACGGCGTATTCCATGAGGTCATGGTGCCCCTTACGTCCTGGCGTCCCCATGTGCCCGGAGCCTTATATGAGGCGCAGATCAGGGGAGAGAAGCTGACATTGGAGGGCGAGGAGCTTGCCACGGTGGGCAGGGTGCTCCGTGATACCCCGTATTGGAGTGTTTACGACGTCTGTCAGGACAGCCCCAGTCATTTTTTGGTGCGGAAGCGGCTGGCACCGGAGCATTGCTGTTACATAGAAAGTCTCCACGGAAGGCGCACGAAGGGAGCGCTTGCATTTGGTTCTGAAGCGGGTAGCGTCCTGGTGTGTATCCGTGATTTCTGGGAAAAGTATCCTTCCGGTTATACGGTGACGGGACTGGACAGCAGTCGGGCAGAGTGCAGTATCTGGTTCTGGTCGCCCTCGGCAGCGTCCATGGATTTCCGGCATTATGCTGACAGGGGCTACAGTCAGGTCTGTTATGAGGGCTATGATTATAAGGGCGCCACGCCGGAGGGGATTGCCTGTACCAATGAATGCATTGTCAGCTTTTCGGATGAAATGATCCTGGAGGATGAAGAGGTGCTGCAGTTCGCGGAACAGGCGAACCGGCCTCCTGTCTATGTGGGCACGCCGGAGTTCTATCATGAAATGCGGGCTTTCGGTTACTGGTCGCTGCCCTCGGAAAATACGGAGATGGAGCGGTGGCTGGAGGATCAGTTGGAACGGGCTTTTGATTTTTACAGGGGTGAGGTGGAGCAGCGGGGCTGGTATGGCATGTTTAACTACGGTGATATCATGCACACGTATGATGGTGTGCGCCATCAGTGGAAATACGATGTCGGTGGTTATGCATGGGACAATACGGAACTGGTGCCGACCCTGTGGCTTTGGCTGTACTTTATGCGGACGGGCAGGGAGGATGTATTTACCTTTGCGGAAAAGCTTTCCCGCCATGCCTCCGAGGTGGACGTTTACCATATGGGAAAATATAAGGGGCTTGGCTCCAGGCATAATGTGCGTCATTGGGGCTGTCCCTGTAAGGAAGCCAGGATCGCCATGGCATCCCATCACCGTTACCTCTATTACCTGACAGGGGATCGGCGTCTGGAGGATATCTTTGAGGAGTTAAAGGACAACGAACTCAGCTTCCTGAACAAGGATCCCCTGGGTGATTTCTTTGACAGGAAGGAGATGGTTTATCCCAGTCATGCCAGGAGCGGTCCTGACTGGTCCTCCCTGTGCTCCAACTGGATGACCAGGTGGGAAAGATTTAACGACGAGTGTTATCTGGAAAAGATCAGGGTCGGAATCGAAGATATCAGGAGGGCGCCATTGCAGCTTGTGTCGGGGCCGGACTTTGAGTTCGACCCTGAAACCTGTCATCTGCGATATATTGGGGAGAGAACCACCGGAGGCTGTCATCTGCAGGTATGTATGGGAGCACCCCAGGTCTGGACGGAACTGGGCGACCTGATGGAGGATGAGGAGTGGAAGCGCATGGTGGCCGAACTGGGGAGATTCTATTATCTGCCCCCGGAGGAGCAGCAGAAGGAATCCGGCGGCCTGGTGGGACAGAGACAGTTCAGCCTGCCTTTTATGGCAGCCGGAATTGCCGCCTATGGAGCCTGTTATTTACAGGATGAGGTGCTTGCCATGCGGACCTGGAAGATCTTGCTGCACACCCAGATCAACGGGGAAAGCCGGGAGGGATTTGCGTACAGGATTCTGGCGGACTGCGGCAACCAGGAGCAGCTGAGGGAGATTCCATGGATCACCACAAATTTTGTGGCACAGTTCTGCCTGAATGTGATTATGGCGCTGGATTTTATCAGGGAGAAGCTGCCCGGGACCATGGAGGAAGCGGTGGAACTGGTGGCGGACCTGGATGACAGTACCTTCAGGAAGGCATGACGACTGGCTTTTTTGGGCGGGGGTTCAACCCATCCAACGGTATGTCCGCAACGGTATGTCCGATGGGGTATGCCATGTCTTTGCGGCAAGGGTGGATACGGAATCAGGGGGCTTTGATGGCACTGCTCTCTGCATTGGAATTTTACAAATAGCGAAGGTGAAAGCGGGGATATGCGAATCCGCCTTTGGATGCTGTATCTGCGCAAAAGGATTTCGACAGGGAGGACAGACGATGAAGTATGAAATAACCCCAAAAGAATTGGAATGGGCACAACAGACATGGGAGAGGCTGGAGAGGAAGATTGATGCACAGAACGAACGTCTTGGCAGCATGATGCCCTATATCCCCGTGAACGGCAGGTATGAGGATATGGGGGAGGAGCATCTGGCCTGGTGGACCAACAGCTTTTGGAGCGGGATCCTGTGGCAGGCGTATCACGCCACGGGGAAGCAGGCTTATGCGGATAATGCGGCTGCTGTGGAGGAGAGGCTGGATCGTGCGTTGGAGGAATATGCGGGACTGGATCACGACGTGGGCTTTATGTGGCTCCATACGGCGGTGGCACATTATCGGTTGACGGGGAATGAGCAGTCCAGACTTCGGGGCATCCATGCGGCGGCGGTTCTGGCAAGCCGTTTTCAGCCCGCGGGAAATTATTTCCGGGCGTGGAACCATGGGGAGGACAGCGTGGCCATCGTTGACTGCCTGATGAACCTGCCGATCCTTTACTGGGGCAGTGAAGTGACGGGGGATTCCGCCTGGAAGAAGCTTGCCATGACCCATGCGGATATGGCGCTCCGGGAGATCCTCAGGCCGGACGGCTCCAGTAACCATATCGTGGCTTTTGACCGGGAGACAGGGGAAGTGACGAAGAAGCCCGGCGGCCAGGGCTATGGGGAGGGTTCCGCCTGGACCAGGGGACAGGCCTGGGCGATTTATGGCATGGCTCTGTCTTACAGGCATACCGGAAAGCAGGAATATCTGGATGCTTCCAAGAGGACGGCTCATTATTTCCTGGCAAACGCGGCTCTGATGGATTATGATGTGGCCATTGATTTCCGGGCGCCCGCGGAGCCTGTCTATTATGACAATACGGCGGCAGCCTGTGCGGCCTGTGGATTGCTGGAAGTGTCAGAGCATGTGCCGGACCTGGAGAGACCTCTCTATGTGAGGTCGGCGGTGAAGCTGCTGCAAAGGCTGACAGAGCGTTTCTGCAACTGGAATCCGGAGGAGGACGGAATTACCACAAAGGGAAGCGCCCGCTATGACAGGGCTTCCGACAGGGAGGTGCCGATCATATACGGTGATTATTTCCTGGCGGAGGGTGTGCTGCGGCTGTTGGAGAAAGACTTTCTAATCTGGTAAGGAGGCTGAGGGGCATAGCCGGGTATTTGTGTGTCCGGATTATGGAAAAATATAAGAAAAACGGTCAGCGGGAATGTTTCGGGTTCCTGCCGGCCGTTTTTGCTTGTAGGAAATTGCGCCCTGGCTGGGGAAGAATGTGAAGCATTCTTCGAAGTGCCTCGCAGAGGCACTTTTTACTCTGCCAGTTCCTTATACATAAGCCCCCATTTTTTCATATCCTCAATTACGGGGGCAAAAGGATTTCCCCAGTTCACTCAAGGCATATTCCACTCTGGGCGGAACCTCCGGATAGACAGTTCTTGTGATAATTCCATCCGCTTCCATGGAACGCAGTCAGGTGGAAATTTAGACCAGCGAAACATAGGGATAATTTAAGTGGATTATACTAGTGTATTGACACGTTGATAATTAAACTTATTTCTTTGCCCAAAACTTACAGTTCAGGGTAAAGAGAAATCAATTTAATACGGGCGTCTTTGGTTCGGAACTGCCAATTTACTGTTGCCTGCCTGCTATTCCGCTCGGTTTCCCAGGCGGCAAGTTCGTTTCGCAGGATATCCATAGTCTCAATCCGGCGGGATAAACATTGCCGGGTCATAACATTGAGTTCTATCTCAGCGATGTCGAGCCAGCTGCCATGCTTGGGCGTGTAATGGATCTCCAGCTTTTTGATGATCCTTCTTGCTTCCTCTGGCGGATATTTTTTATATAGGGATGCTGGTTTATGGGTATTGAGGTTATCCATTACAAGGATGATCCTCTCTGCATCAGGGTACATCTCATCAACGAGATATTTGATTTCCTCTGCCCAGTCAGCTGCAGTACGGTGTTCCCT
>CANDMD010000178.1 GCA_947385725.1 uncultured Lachnospiraceae bacterium
CTTTCCTCGTCCGGGTTCCATTCCAGCCTGCATCCCAAATGAGAACACCGTGTCCAGCGCTTCTCCCCCGTCTCCTCCTGCCTCTTCCAGGGACGGAGCCACCCTTTGGAAAGCCCCCTGACACTCTCTCCAATGTCCGTGATAAGGTTCCCCGCCGCTGCTTTGATAAGAAGCCGCTGCGGGATGAACAGCTTTTCATACTCATTTTCCCTGCCTGTCACCAGATCGGCCAGGAGCAGCGATGCCGCCATGGCGGAGGACATTCCCCATTTTTTATAGCCGGTGGCCACATACCAGTCCCGGTTTCCAGCAAAGAAACCTCCCAGGCCGGATGAACCATGTCCCTTTCTGCCGCCTCCATTTTCACCAGCTCCGGAATGATCCTTATTTCCCGTCAGACAGGAATACCTTCCCACAAACGGAATCCCATCATGGGGCATGCAGTCCTGGGCTGACCAACGGCCGACCACCTGACTGTCCTTATAATATTTCCGGGCAATCCCTTCAAGGCTGGCATAGGCGCCGCCCCGCACATTCCTGCCGGTCCTGTGGGAATTTCCTCCCAGCAGCAGGATATCTCCCGCACTCCGAAAAGAGAGGCCGTCCGCATCCGCGCTGTAATACATTCCGTTTAAGCACCCACACCCCGCCAATGCCAGCACGTAACTGCGCTCCTGATGCTGACGCAGAAAATACATTCCCGGAAAATTGACAATGGGGTAATGGGTGGCAAAAATGATGGTCTGCGCCGACACCATTCCCCCGTCAAAGTAGACGGAGTTTCCACTCACCTTCTTCACCGGCGTATTTTCATAGACTTCCAGCCCCTCCGCCAGGGCACGGACAAATTTCAGGGGATGGAGCTGCGCCTGATTTTCAAAGCGGACCGCTCCCACCGTGGGAAAAGGCAGTTCCCTGGCCATCGCCATATCCGCGGCAATCCCCAATGCCTTCGCCGCTTCTGTCTCCTGCCCCAGCAAATCCCCATTCTCCGTTGTATATAAATAGGACGGCAGCCGTTTCCAATCACACTCTATCTGCCGCTCCCTTATCATTTCCTCATAGGCATTAATGGCCTCCTGATTTGCCTTTGCATAAAGCCCCGCCTTGTCAAACCCTATATCACTGATCAGACCATGATAAAAAAGACCGTGCTGGCTGGTGATTTTTGCCGTCGTCCGCCCGGTCTGCCCTCCGGCGATCCTTCCCGCCTCCAGAACAGCCACCTGTTTTCCCCTGCCCTGTAAATGGCAGGCCGTCAGGATCCCTGTCATTCCCGCACCGATCACCACGATCTCTCGCTCCAGGAAACCCTCCGCCCTCTTTCTTTCCGGTATTACAATGTTCTCTCTCCAAATCGATTCCATATAAAAAGCTCCGTTCTCATCAATACATACCACAGTATTGACAAAAACGGAGACATCTAATCATGGGCAATCTATAGGCATATAAGTTTCCAGATACTCCGTAACCTTTTCCATATAGACCCCATACAATTTGTTATCGTTCTGGAGACCGTGGCCGGAGTGGGGAAATACAATATACTCATGGAGAACATGATGCCCCGTCAGGGCTGCATCCAGCCGCCTGGACGCGCCAAAGGCCTGCACCCTGTCCCATGCGCCATAGGCGCATACGGTGGGCGCGGAATTTTCATCGATCCACATGTCCGCGGAAATTTCCTTCACCCGCTCCAGGTACTCGCCCGTTGCAAACATATCCGCTGTGATCGGACATAGCATAAAAAAGTCCTGCCACTTTGAAGCGAATTATGAATTTTACAGCTTGCTCAATGAACGAGGTTTAACTTATCTCCTGACGGGCATTCTTCTGGATCTGTGCGGCTTTAACCCGGAGCAGGAAGTGGTGGCGGCTTATTCCTCCGCCTATGTGGCTTTCTTCCTGTATGGCTGGATCGAGGTCTGGTTCCGGCGCGGCATGAAGGAGACCTCTGCCGAACTGGCAGGCTACCTGAGGAATGAGCCGCAGGTTCCTTTATGACCAAAAAGCGCTCCGGAAACCTGGAGCGCTTTTCGATCACTTTCCTTACTATACAACCAGTCCTTTTATACCGTCTGATGTTTTCCGATATAGACAGGGAACGTATCCGTACCCCTCATTGATTTTCCGGCGGAAACCGTAACATTCTTGTCCATCACAAGATACTCCACATCCGCACCCGCCTCGATCACGGTATCCTGCATCAGAATACAGTTTTTGACCTTGGCGCCCTTTGCGACCTTGACGCCACGGAACAGAATACTGTCCTCCACCTCGCCCTCGATCACACAGCCGTCAGCTACCATCACATTCTGGACTTTCGCGCCCTCGATGTATCTGGTCGGGTTGTCGTCACGGATCTTTGTGTATATCTGCTTCCCGGAGAACAAAGCATCCAGGTTATGGTCATCCAGCAGCTTCATATTCTCGTCAAAGTAACTCTTCATATCGCAGATACGCGCCACATACCCGTCGTATTTATATGCCCGGATATTCAGCTTGTTCAGCTGCGGCATCAGGACATCACGCTCGAAATAGATCTGTCCGCGTACAGAGGCCGTATTGATCATTTCGATCAGCTTCTCACGCTCCAGGACAAACATATTCATTGAGAGATTCTGGATTCCTGTCTTTTGAGAATTTACATAAATCTGTGAAACCCTGCCGTCCTCAATACCAAGCGTGTAGTAATAAGTAAGACCGCTTTCCTCGATTTTCATCATGCCGGCCGGGATCTCCTGCTCATTGTACGCCATGGTCACATCCGCGCCGCTCTCAATGTGTGCCTCGATCAGGGCATTGAAATCAAAATTCACCACAATGTTGGTGTCGGTCAGCACCACATACTTTTCCTTCTGGTTACGCAGGAAACCCAGAATGCTGGCAACCGCACCCACACGGCCTGTATAAGGCTTTACGCCTTTCTCCACAAAGGGTGGGAAGATATGCAGACCGCCATTCTTGCGGACCAGGTCCCACTCACGGCCGGAACCAAGGTGATCCATCAGGGAATGGTAATTGTTGTTCACCATGACCGCTATGTTATCAATATCGCAATGGGCCATGCTGGACAGGATAAAATCGATCAGACGGTAACGGCTGGCAAAGGGAATAGAAGCCATCAAACGCACGTTTACCAGATCGGGAACCAACACGTCATAACTGTTGGGGAATACAATACCAAGTGCACTTGTGTTTGAATTTACCATTCTTCTCCACCGCCTTCCACGTTCTTTCTCACCATAGCTTTCGGACCTACCTTCGCATTGTCGCCAATCGTAACGCCCTCGCCTATGGTTGCAACACCTTTCTCCTCCTCCGTAGGCATTGCGCCCACTACGGCATTCTCACCGACGGTAACATTCTCCGCCACGATGCAGTGCTTTACAACAGCGCCGGACTTGATGACCGTGCCGCCCATCACTACCGCGTCCTCTACCACAGCGCCCTCTTCCACCCTTACGCCTGCGAACAGAATGGAATGCTTCACCTCGCCTTTCACACGGCAGCCGTCTGTGATCATCGAATTCTCCACCAACGCGCCGGCGCTGATCTTATGTCCGGTCATACCGCTGTTACGGCTGTAGATCTTCCAGTCTTCATCAAACAGATTGATTCCGCTGTGTTCGGGATCCAGGATTTCCATGTTGGCCTCCCACAGGGAAGAAATAGTTCCCACATCCTTCCAGTAGCCGTCAAAATGATAAGCGTACATCCTGCGGTTGTCCCTGAGAAGGTTGGGAATGATGTTGTTGCCGAAATCATTCTCGGAATTGGGATCCGCCTCATCCTCCTCCAGATATTTCTTCAGAATGTCCCAGTTAAATATGTAGATACCCATGGAAGCCAGATTGGACTTGGGATTCTTGGGTTTCTCCTGGAATTCCGTAATCCGGTCGTCCCCGTCCGCCACCATCAGGCCGAAGCGGGAAGCCTCCTCCCAGGGAACCTCCATGACAGCCACGGAAAACTCTGCATTCTTCTCCTTGTGGAATTTCAGGAAATCGCTGTAATCCTGCTTACAGATCTGATCCCCTGACAGGATGATGACATACTCCGGATCATACCGCTCGATAAAGGAGATATTCTGGTAGATCGCATTGGCCGTTCCCTTATACCAATCGGAACCGCTGGCCTTCTGATACGGAGGCAGAACGTGCACGCCCCCATAAAGACGATCCAGGTCCCAGGGCTGGCCGTTGCCGATATACTCATTCAAGACCAGGGGCTGGTACTGTGTCAGGATACCTACCGTGTCAATCCCCGAATTGACACAGTTTGACAGCGGGAAGTCAATGATACGATATTTCCCGCCAAACGGAACTGCCGGCTTCGCAAGCTTTTCAGTCAAGGCGTACAGGCGGGAACCCTGTCCGCCGGCCAAAAGCATTGCAATCATTTCTTTTGCCATAGTATACCCTCCTAAATAATATTCTTATCTAGGATTATACCATAAACTCCCATTATATGTATAGGGAATCATGGCAAAATTTCAGACAAAAAACAGCAGGGCGGATCGTTTTCACACATTTTTAATTCAGCCGGAAATTCTTCTATTTCAATATTGGCATATTGCATTTCATAATATATAATGTATTTAGTCCAGACAATAATTAGTCCAGACAATAATTAGTCTGGACACTAAGGATGAATGACTAAAAAAGAAAGGAGAGGTAGAAGGATATGACAGATAAGCAGCTGGAAGTTATCATGAATCTCGTAGCCGATAAATTTGAAGGTTGTAAGGATATGGAGGAAGTCAGGAAGGCCATCCAGGAGGTCAGGGAAATGGCGAAAAAGGAAAGGTCTGAATAAATCCTGGAATAAAAACGGGAAACCCTGCGGACAGGGTTTCCCACATTCTTGTTTGTGATATACATTTCCGCAACTCTGTACGAGCCACTAAGGAAACGATGATGAAAGCGCTTCCCTAGTACATCGTTGCGTTAATCCTGAAGTAAATCAGTGCTTGATGTTTGCGTCAGCGCAAGGCGGAGGAAGGAGGCGATGCGGTATCAAATTGCTAAAGCAATTGTTGACTGACGGTGCTGTGTGCCAGTGGCACACGTCCAGCACGGACCGTAGCGGAGCGTAGACCAACGCAGTGATGACGTGAACAGCGAGTGCTGATTACTCAGGAATTAATGCAATGATGTACTAGATCCTGTGCTGCCATCCGCAGACCTGGACACGCCGCTCTCAGTCCAGCTCCACCAACTCGTATTCCCTGCTGCCCACGCCCAGATCCGCCGCAGCCTCAACGGTATGCACGCCGTTCTTGGACTCGATCCTCTCCAGGAGATGATCCCTGCCGGGATCCTTGGATGCATAGACCAGATCAAGGCACGCCTGATCCAGCGCCACAGGATCCGTGGAGGAAAGGATTCCGATATCCGCAATGGCAGGATCCTCCGCCACGGCGCAGCAGTCACAGTCCACGGACATATTTTTCATGACATTTACAAAGACAATGTTCTCCCCGAAATGATCCACAATGGTCTTGCTGGCATCCGCCATGGATTCCAGGAACGAATCATGGTCCGAGGTCCAGAAGGCGTCCACATCCCCCGCACCGTGGATATAGGCTTTTCCGTGCGAGGAAGCCAGACCGATGGATATATTTTTCAGCGCGCCCCCGAATCCTCCCATGGGATGTCCTTTGAAATGGGACAACACCAGCATGGAATCATATTTCCCCAGGTTCGCGCCCACGAAATTCTTTTTTATCTTCTTTCCTCCGGGCAACGGCAGCTCCATCTCGCCCTCCTCATCCAGGATGTCCACATCTGCAATTCCCGTCCAGCCGTGGAGTTTCATGGTCTCCCAATGTGCCTCTGTGGTATTCCTCTTTCCCTCATAAGCGGTATTACACTCCACAATCGTACCCTTCACATGGTCGATGACCGGCTTCATAAAGTCGGGGCGCAGGAAATTCTGATTGCCCACCTCGCCGGAGTGCAGCTTGACCGCCACCTTCCCCGGAAGCTTCACCCCCATAGCCTCATACATCCGGATCATCGCCTGGGGCGTGATCTCTTTCGTAAAGAAAACCTTTGCTTTTGACATATTGAACCTCCTGTCTAAATGTTTCCAACCTTACAGTTGGAAATGTTTGTTATTGTATGCGCCCCCTGTAAGCCATAGTATCATACGCTGCCGTCCCCGGTCAAGCTACAGGCCTTCGCAGACGTGTGAAAACTGCGCCTGCCCGGTTATGTATCTGTAGAAGGTGTCCGCCGCGGGGTTCCTCCTCCGTTCCCTGTCCAGCGCGATCTGTACGGCACGCCCGGGAATCCCGCAGCAGAGTTGAATATGCACCAGCTTTCCTTCCTCCAGCAGAGGCACTGCCAGCTTTTGCGGCACAAAGCCGACCCCCAGGTTATTCTCGATCAGCGGCAGCATAAGGCCGGATGTTTCGACTTCCATATCGGGCTCCAGATCCAGCCTGTTTTCTATAAAGAAGTTCTGATACAACTCATAGGTTGCGCTTCCCCTGCCCAGACCTATCCACGGATATCTCCTGACATCCTCCAGCTCCATTGGCTTTTCCGCCAGAGCGGCATACTGTGTCCCCCCTACCAGTATCTCTTCAAAGTCCAGGGCTTTTACACAGGAGACCGTTCCGGGCGTCTCAAAGGGCGTGGTGATCAATGCCAGGTCAACCCTGCCGCTGACAAGATGCTTGACGGTCTCCGGAGTGGTATGGTTATGGATCCGGATCCGGATACCGGGGTACTCCTGCTTAAAAACGCGCAGCACATTCAGCAGGAAAAGGTGCAGGGCCGTCTCCGTTGTCCCGATCTCCACAGTGCCGCAGCCCTGCGAACCCCTTGAAACTATTTCTTCCTGGGCATCCAGCAGATGCCTGCAGGCAACCTCCACATGGGAATAGAGACGCTCCCCCTCCTCTGTCAGGCTGATCCCCCTTGCCTCGCGGAGAAACAGCCTGCAGTCCAACTGCGCCTCCAACAGCTTCATCACCCGGGTCACGTTGGGCTGGCTGCTCCCCAATGCCCTGGCAGCCTTTGTAATGTTCCCGTACCTTGCCACATAATAAAATATCTTATAGTATTCAAAATTAACATCCATAATCTTTTTATATTTCTCCGATATATTATATATATTTTTCATATCTGACAAGACGTATTATAATACACTTTCGGAGAGATGTAAACCTGCCGGATGCAATTGGAAAGGGGATATGATAATGAATAAAGATCTGACAACAGGAAAACCGGAAACGGTATTATGGAGATTCTGCCTTCCGCTGTTTGGAAGCATTGTCTTCCAACAGCTCTACAATATTGCGGACAGTCTGGTGGCCGGTAAATTCATCGGGGAAAACGCCCTTGCCGCCGTGGGAAACAGCTATGAGATCACACTGATCTTCATCGCCTTTGCCTTTGGCTGTAATATGGGCTGCTCCGTCATTGTCTCGCAGCTTTTCGGGGCAAAAGATTACGGCAGACTGAAGACGGCAGTGTCAACAGCCTGTATTTTCAGCGCCCTGCTCTGCGGAGTACTGATGCTGACCGGTATTTTCGCATGCAGCCCCCTGCTTCGGCTGATCCGCACACCCAAGGAGGTATTTTCAGATTCACAGCTGTATCTGGACATTTATATCTGGGGACTGCCTTTTGTATTCTTTTATAATATCGCCACGGGCATTTTTTCCGCCCTGGGCGATTCCAGGACACCCTTTTATTTCCTGGCCGTGTCCTCCGTGTCCAACATTGCCGTGGATATCCTGTTCGTAAAAGCCTTTGACATGGGAGTGGCCGGCGTGGCATGGGCAACCTTCCTCTGCCAGGGAGCCAGCTGTGTCCTGGCGGTCCTCGCCGTCTGGAAAAGGCTTGGACAGATCCAGGTTCAGGGAAAGGCACGCCTTTTTGACTGGAGCCTCCTGAAAAAGATCCTGGTGGTCGCCATCCCCAGCATACTGCAGCAAAGCTTTATCTCTGTAGGAAACATCCTGATCCAGAGTGTGATCAATGGCTTCGGCCCTTCCGTCATGGCAGGCTATTCTGCCGCAGTAAAGCTGAACAATCTGGTGATCACATCCTTCACAACCA
>CANDMD010000179.1 GCA_947385725.1 uncultured Lachnospiraceae bacterium
GGCCATAGGGCAGCAGAATACTGCCGTCCAGGCGTCGGGCATACTCCATCATCCTGTGGGGCGCCCAGATACAGATGTTTTGCGCATTCCCGGATGGCTCCTCCCGACCTGCCCCGATGACCTCCAGGACGCTTTCCGTCTGCTCCTTCCAGGCTTTTTCACCGTCCCTGTCAACGCCGCCGCTGTTCCATCCGCAGCACAAAAGCGCCACCACCAGCAGCCCCGCCGTCACAGGCAGACCTTTTCGCCACGCCTCCCTGCGGAATCCCTGCCAATACTCCGCCATCACCCTTGTGCCCGCGTAAGCAGTCAGAGCCGTCACAGGCACAATGCTCCAGATCCACTCATAATCATAAAACCTGGTCTGGTACAGCATCAGCGGCACGGCGGTCACAGGCAGAATACAGCACAATGCCGACACAGTGCCATAGCGCAGAAGCCCCCTCTGGTTCTCCTGTTTCCAGTGCAGCCAGAGATACAGCAGCGCCGCCAGGAAAAGCGCCATAAGCTTTCCTCCACCTGTCACCCTGAACCAGCCCATCCATGCATTTCTAAGAAGCTCTGCCATCCCGCCGCCCCCTTTCCGCCAGGAAAAGGCCTGCCGCCGTCAGCAGACCGGCTCCCAGACCATATAGAGTCCACACGATACAGGCTTCTGCCAGAATGCACAGGAGCACCGTTTTCCATCTCTTTCTCAGGCCAAGCGAGAACACATAAGGAATCAGCACCAGATTCCTTACCGTCACTCCCCGATAACCGCAATAGAGCAGGCTGAATCCGTCCATACTGTGGAATCCGCACCCTGCCCACATAATAATAACTACTGCTATCAAAAAGCTGATGCTTTTTTTCCTGCTCTCCGGGAACAGGCTTCTTCCCACACAGAAAAAGGCGGCATAACTGCTGACAAAGATCCATACCGGCGCCGCCGCAGTCACCACCTTTTCAGGGGACAGCCCCGAAAGCCTGCAAAGAATCCCATATAACGTCGGCAGGCACAAGATCTTCAGACGGGAGGGTATTCCCTCCGCGTAAGCCCGCCCGGTCATTGGATCGACTCGGTAGATACCGTCCGTCTCCAGAAAGCTTCCCACCGCTTCCACCGTCATGTCGCCCGCCGCATATACTCCCGCGTTCCACAGGAGGAAAAACAGCTGCGACACCACAAGGATCCAGAAGAGCCCTGTGAGAAACCTCTCTGTGGGATCAGACCCGATTCCCCCATGCGACGCGGACGGCTCCCCGTCTTCCTTCTTCTCCCTGCGGGTCACTCCGTTTCCTATAAGGCAAAAAAGGAACAGTACTGCCGCCAGCAGCAGCGCCGCCCCCATAATACCCAGGAAAAAAGCCACACAACGGGAAAAAGACTGTCCGGTAAACACGGCTGCCACATGCGCCGTTCCCGCCAGTCCCGTCAATATTAATTCTCCTGTCAACAATGCATCTGCCCAGCCTGATCCCTGCATCCTGTTCCGGTGCCTTTTCCCCGCAAGGTAAAAAAAGATCCGGGCACCGTTGCCCAAAAAGGCGCACAGGCATAAAATGACCAGCGCCAGCAATAATACCGGAAACAAATTCATATATATACTCCAATCGCAGTACAGAGCAGACTGACACTTTTTTCAGCTGGTTTCCTTACAATGCCTTAAAATCAAGGCGAACCTTATCAGCAATACGGGCTATGTATTCACTGTTAGTAGGTCTTGTCCTGCCTGAGCAAACGGAATAACCAAACATTCTCTCAAAAGTATCAGTATTGCCTCTTGTCCATGATACTTCGATAGCATTGCGTATCGCGCGTTCCACTTTCTGATCCGTGGTTCGGAAGCGTCTGGCTATGGTGGGATAGAGCAGCTTCGTGACTCTGCTCACCACCTCCATGTCCCTGCCTGACAACATGATCGCATCCCGTAGGTATTGATATCCTTTTAAGTGCGCAGGCACTCCTATATCCAACATGATATCGGTAATGTATCTCTCTAAATCACAATCTTTCACGGCATTAATCTCCATATTCAGTTCCCCTTTCCATGTCGATTACTGCTCTCTACCGCGATTGTAAGATAATTCTACCATATCAGACATGATCTGAAAAGTTTTCTGCCCGCTAAGAATCCGTTAAGATACGATATATTGTGGTTATATCTTTTCTTTTACTAGATATATGGGGCGTTTCTTTACCTCCATATATGTCTTGGCGAGGTATTGTCCCAGGATACCGGTACAGAAAAACTGTACCCCGCCGATCAACAACATGATACACACCTGGGATGCCCAGCCGGATACAGGATCGCCAAAGATCAGCTTTCTCACAATCACAAAAATAATCATGATAAAGGCCAGCGCGCAGAACAGGACTCCCATCACCGATGCGAAAAGCAGCGGCACAGTGGAAAATGCCAGGATACCGTCAACGGAGTAGACCAACAGCTTCCAGAAACTCCATTTTGTCTCGCCTTTCGCCCTCTCCACATTTTCGTATTCCAGCCATTTGGTCTGAAACCCTACCCAGCCAAAGATCCCCTTGGTAAAACGGTTATATTCCTGCATGGAAAGAATGGCATCCACCATCTGCCTGGTCATCAGGCGATAGTCCCTGGCGCCATCCATGATCTCCGTCTTGGAAATCTTCTTCATCAGGCGGTAAAACATTCTGGCAAAAAAGCTTCTCACCGGCGGCTCTCCCTTGCGGCTGACACGCCTGGTGGCAACGGAATCATATCCCTGTTTCAGATAGGAAAACATCTCCGGCAGCAGCGAAGGCGGATCCTGGAGATCCACGTCCATCAGAACCACATAATCGCCTTCCGCGTTTTCCAGGCCGGCATACATGGCGGCTTCCTTGCCAAAGTTCCTGGAGAAGGACACCAGATGCACCCTTTTATCGCGCTCGATCAATTTCTTGACTTCTTTCACCGTTCCATCCCTGGAACCATCGTCCACATACAACAGTTCCAGTTCTATCTTTTCCCGCTCAAAAAAGGGATCGTTCTTTATAAGCTCTGTGTAAAACAGTTCCACGTTTTCCTCTTCATTATAACAGGGGACAACCACGCTCAATAAACTCATACCTTACCCATCGCTTTCTTACAGTTACTAACGTTACTACCAGTATACTATTCTCCCCTGTAATTCGCAAGCCAAAACCTATTTCTTAATTTTCCTGTCAGATAATGACGTTTTTCTTTTTATGTGTTATACTATTCTGAAAAAGGCAGTATTACCGGTTCTGCCCAAAGACATAGGAGAATTACCATGAAGAAGACAAGAATCTGGCTGGCGGCCATAACAGCTGTTATTATGTTGTGCGCCTGTGGTGACGAGCTGGACAGTCCTGTGATTTCAGATGACGTCCCGACACCCGCTCCGGTTCAGACCACCCAGCCTACAAGTACAGCACCTGAACCCCCGGGAACCCTTCTTCCCAACATTGTCACGGAGGACGATTCGCTGCCGCCTCACGCGGGTATGGTCCGCAGCCGCCTTACCAATGAATGGATTGAGTCCAGCGTGGCAAATACGCGGCCTATCGCCGTGATCATTCCCAACGAGAGCGCTGCCATACCTCATTACAGTCTCTCGGAGGCATCCGTTATCTATGAGGCCAACGTGGAAGGCCGCATGTCCAGGATGATGGCAATCTATGAAGACTGGCAGGATCTGAGCAAAATAGGCAACGTCCGCAGCTTACGCACCTATTTTGCATACTGGGCTTTCGAATGGGATGCGTTCATTGTGCACTACGGAGGCCCCCACTTTATCAACGACCTGATCGCAGAATCGACGACGCAGCACATAGACGGCAACCTGTCCAGCGATTCCGCCGCGTTCTTCCGCGATTCCAGCCGGACTATGCCTCATAACGGCTATGCCACCGGCACCGGATTGGCGAAGGTTATCCAGCAGAAGGGCTATCCTCTTTCCTACAGAGGCCTGACCGATAGTTACCACTATAATTTTACGACAAAATCCAGCCCCAATGCCCTGACACAATATGGCAGTGAGGCCAAGAGCGCTACATATATAGATATGTCAGGCTGTTATCCCCTGACCCGCTGCTACTTCGAGTTCAACGAGAGCGATGGCCTGTATTACCGGTCCCAGCACCTCTCGAGCAGCACCGACGGTCCTCATATTGACGGCACTAACAGCGAACAGCTCACCTTTAAAAATATTCTGGTGCAGTATGTGAAATACGAGGAGCTTTCCGGCGGATACCTGGTGTTCCAGTGCCACGATACCACAAGGGACGGCTGGTATTTTACCAACGGAAAGGGAATCCATGTCAACTGGGAGAAGACTTCCGATTACGGTGCTACCAGGTACTATGACGATTATGGCAATGAGATATTGATGAATACCGGTAAGACTATGGTCTGTATAGTGGAAGAGGGAGATTCCTTCACATACCGCTGATCAGTTTCATTTGCTATAAAGGAATGCTTTCAAAAAGAGTATTTTTCAATAAAGAGTATTCGTTAAAAAAGAGTGCATCCTGTACAAGGAGCACTCTTTTTTACAACATCAAAAGCTGCTTGTCACTATATGTCAATGCTTTTCCAGTCCTAACCGGTTGACTGCGGAAAAGATCGCCCTCACGGATGCCCTGGTAATATTGGAGCTGACGCCCACACCGTAAGTCACCCTGCCAGTCTCGCCATCCAGCAGATGGATATAGGCCGCGGCCTGGGAATTCGCGCCGCTCTGAAGTGCATGCTCCTCATAGTCCAGGACCTTTACCGACAGCCCCAGCTCATGGTTCAGCCCGCGCTGCACCGCGTCAATAGGTCCGTTGCCCACAGCCTCAAAGCGCTTTGCAACGCCATGATCCGTGTATTCCACCTCTACCTTGGTGTCAAACTCTGTCCTGACCTCCCCGCTGATGTCATAGACATGCAGCCTGCGGAAATGAATAGGTTCCTTCCTGTCCAGATAGGTCTGCCTGAATGCACCCATGATCTGGTCGGGAGACACTTCACCTTGCTTTTCCGATATTTCCTGGATCACGTTGGCAAATTCCTTGTGCATTGCCTTCGGCAGCTTAAATCCAAAATAAGTGTCCATGATAAAGGCAACCCCGCCCTTGCCAGACTGGGAATTAATGCGCACAATAGGCTCGTACTCGCGGCCGATGTCCGCCGGATCAATAGGCAGATAAGGCACCTGCCAGATCTCGCTGTTCCGTTCCTTCATGGCCTGCATGCCCTTGTTAATGGCATCCTGATGGGAGCCGGAGAAAGCGGTGAAGACCAGCTTGCCGGCATAAGGATGTCTGGGATGGATAGGCAGCTTACAGCAACGCTCATATATTTCTATGATGTCATTGACACGCTCCAGGTTCAACTCAGGATTGATTCCCTGGGAAAACATATTATAGGCAATATTTACAATATCCACATTTCCTGTGCGCTCCCCGTTGCCAAAGAGAGTACCCTCCACACGGTCAGCACCTGCCAGAAGAGCCAGCTCGGCACTTGCCACACCTGTACCACGGTCATTGTGGGGATGCACGCTGACAACAATGCTCTCACGCTGCTCCAGATGCTTGATCATCCACTCGATCTGGTCTGCATATACGTTGGGAGTATTCGTCTCTACTGTGGAAGGTAAATTGATAATCATGGGATTCTCCGGGTCAGGCTGCCATGTCCTGATCACTGCGTTACAGATTTCAAGCGCGTAATCAAGTTCCGTCCCGGTAAAGCTTTCCGGCGAATATTCCAGAATAATTTTACCGGGAAAGCCAGCTGCCCTTTCCTTTACCATCTGCGTTCCCTTTACCGCAATCTCCGTAATATGCTCCTGATCCATGTGGAACACCACATCGCGCTGCAGGGTCGAGGTCGAATTATAAATATGTACAATGGCCTGTTTACAGCCTTCTATCGCCTCAAAGGTCCTGTCAATCAATTCTTCGCGGCACTGAGTCAGCACCTGCACCACTACATCGTCAGGAATCAGCTTTCTCTCGATTAGCTGACGCAAAAAGTCATATTCTATCTGACTGGCGGCGGGAAATCCAATCTCTATCTCCTTAAAGCCCAGCTCGATCAGAAACTGGAACATTTCAATTTTCTCATTCACCAGCATGGGATCTATCAGAGCCTGATTGCCATCACGCAGATCCACGCTGCACCAGACCGGTGCCTTCGTAATCTCCTTATTGGGCCATTCCCTTTCAGGATAATCCACCACGGGATTCTTTCGATACTTCTTGTAATTTAACATACCTTAACTACGCCTTTCACGCCAATTCCCACATCACAGCTTCGCTGTGACTCATATCCGGATGAAAAATACCGTGTTTCTCACGCTACTCTCCCAATCCGCTCTCAACTGCCTGCACGAGCGTTTTAAGAGCTTCCTCTTCGTCCTCCCCCTCACAGACGAACTCGATTTCATCCCCACACTTTACACATGCTCCCAGCACACTCAACACACTTTTAGCATTTGCCGTACTGTCCTTAAACGAAAAGGTGATCAATGACTTAAATTGCATCGCCTCTTTGCAAAGGATCCCCGCTGGTCTCAGATGCAAGCCTGTAGGATTTTTAATCACTACTTTCTGACTTACCATAAACCTTCCCTCCAATTTTTACTGATTTGTTCTACTATAGCATGATTGCCTTTCAATCTCAAGAGATTTTTAGGGAAACGCTGCTGAAAGCAGCGCTTCCTTAGAACATGGTATCCTGGATCAGATTGGCAAGCTTCTGCGCGTCTTCCTGGATCGCTTCCTGATCCTTGCCCTCGATCATGACACGTACCAATGGCTCTGTGCCGGAAGGACGTATCAACACCCTTCCCTCCCCTGCAAACTTTGTTTCCAGCGCCGCAATGGCCTCCGCAATCTCAGGATACTCCATGTATTTATCCTTCTTGTGGTTTGCCACTTTGGCATTCACCAGCGCCTGAGGCAATACCTCCATGATCTTTGCCAGTTCGGAAAGATCCTTTCCTGTGTCCACCATGACCTGAAGCAGGTGCAGTGCGCTGAGAAGGCCGTCTCCGGTGGTGTTCTCATCCAGGAAAATGATGTGACCCGACTGCTCGCCGCCAAGACTCGCCCCTATCTCCTGCATACGTTCCAACACGTAGCGGTCTCCTACCTTGGTCTGCTCCAGAGTCAGCCCGTTTCCCTTACACATCAGGGAAAAGCCGAGATTACTCATAACAGTGGTCACAATGGTATCCCGCTTCAGCTTTCCCTGAAACTTCATATGGCTGCCCACAATCGCCATGATCTGATCCCCGTCCACGATCTTTCCATTCTCATCCACCGCAAGCATCCTGTCCGCATCTCCGTCGAAGGCAAGACCCACCTTAGCCTTCTCATACACGACCCTGGCCTGCAGCTCTTCCATATGGGTGGAACCGCAGTTGGCATTGATATTGGTGCCATCGGGATTGTTATGTATGGCAACCACATTTGCGCCCAGTTCCTTCAGGGCTTCCACGGAAGTATAATAGGAAGCGCCCTCCGCGCAGTCCACCACGATTTTCATCCCTTCCAGGTTCACCGGGACAGCATGGACGGCGTTATTGATATATTCCTCCCTGGCATCCGTGCGGTATTTGATCTTGCCTACGCCGGGGCCGATGGGAAACTTAATGCCCGACATATTCTCCCGGATCAGCGACTCGATCTCATCCTCCAGCTGATCCGGCAGTTTGTAGCCGTTTTCATTAAAGAATTTGATGCCGTTAAATTCCACAGGATTATGGGATGCCGAGATGACAACGCCTGCATCCACCCTGTATTTCTGTGTCAGGTATGCCACTGCAGGCGTAGGGATCACTCCCACATAAATACAGTTCGCGCCCACAGAGCAGGCTCCCGCCATCAGCGCGTTAGCCAGCATATCGCCGGAAATACGGGTGTCACACCCTACCATAATCGTAGGCTTGTGCTCCTTCTCCTTCGTCAGCACGTAAGCGCCTGCCTGCCCCAGCTGCATTGCAAGCGTGGG
>CANDMD010000180.1 GCA_947385725.1 uncultured Lachnospiraceae bacterium
AAAATTGCCTCTTCGAGGCAATTCGAAGAATGCTTCGCATTCTTCCCCGGCCAGGACGGAATTTCCTATAAGATAAAAAATTGCCTCTTCGAGGCAATTCGAAGAATGCTTCGCATTCTTCCCAAGCCAGGACGAAATTTCCTATAAGATATAATCGAGACCCGATACATACACAGCTATTTTCATTTCTGCCGAAATAGTGTATACCGGGTGAAAGCACGGAAAAGGATATCAAAAGCCTTATAACCATACCATCCAGACAGGAGGCGCTATGATCAATTTAACCATGAGATCACAGGGAGCCGTAGACCGCAGTTCCCTTTCATCCATCAACAATGTCACCGAAGGTGCAGTGGAGGCGCAGACGATCCATTCCCTTAACACCAGGAAAGAACGTCATGCCCCTGGATCGGCGAGGGCGCAGTCATCTGCGGCACAGTCGTCTACAACACAGTCATCTGCAGTGCAGCCACCCATGGGACAGCCAGCGGTAGCGCAGTCATCTGCAGTGCAGCCGCCTATAGGACAGCCAGCGGCAGCACGGCCATCCTCTGTACCGCCATCTGCGGCATCTTCTCAGCCCGCTCCTGCGCCTGCCCCAAGACCTGTCCCCCCATTACAGAAAATGGTGCAGAAAGGGCAGAAGACCGCCCTTGGGAACAGTGCTCCCCTCCATACGCTGAAAGTCTGCCTGGGCTGGAATACGACAAATGCACAGTGCGATGTGGACGTATCCGCTTTTTTGCTGGATAACACAGGAAAAGTACCCGGTGACGACTGGTTCATATTTTACGGCCAGACGGAAAGCCCGGATCACAGCACTGTGTTCTGTCCGGAAAACACTACTGACCGGGAAAGCATTACCATCTGTCTGGAAAAGTTGGATCCTGCCGTGAAGAAAATCGTTTTTGTCCTGACGATTCATGAAGCCCTGGAGAAAAAACTGCACTTTGGGATGGTTCAGGATGCCTATATCAGGATATTGGACGGAGACAGCCGGGAAGAGCTGGTCAGCTTCAAGATGGATGAGTACTATACAAACATAGTGTCCATGATGATCGGGGAAATATATTTACACAATGGGATCTGGAAATTTAACGCCATCGGAAACGGCGTTGCAAAAGATCTGTCCGGCCTGTGCAGCCTGTATGGCGTGCAGGTGGACGGTTAGCCCTGGAAGACTTGAAACGAAACAGAAAAAGCTGACGGCGCAGTTTCCCAAACGTGAATTAATGCCCGCCAAAACGGGCAAGGAGGTATACAAATGCTAAAATTTGAGACTGTAAATGAACTAACCCTGAAAGTAACCTGTACCGGAAATGATGTCCTCTTTACCAAGGCCGGAGCTTTCATCGCCGGCGAGAGCCAGAACGGGAAGAATTACCAGTTCGAGAAACTGCTTCTGGGTCCCCAGAACAACCTGGCACAGGCGGCCCTGGGTTCCCTGCTTCGGCGTGTTTCGGGCGAAAACCTTCCGCTGATGAAGGTGACCATGAACGGCGATTCCGTCACCTACTATGCCAACTTCGGACAGCATGTGGTAGTTTATAGGCTCGCCCAGGGGGAAACCGTCTCCGTGGAATCAGAGAATATCTTGGCTTTTACACAGGACTGTAAATACGACGTGCGCTTTATCGGCTGCGGCATCCTCTCACAAAAAGGGCTTGCCACCTCCACCCTGACAGGCACAGGGCCGAATGCCTATGTGGCGATCCTGTCCGACGGCAATCCCATCGTGCTGAGCAATGTCCAGAACCACAGCACCATTTCCGTAGACCCGGATGCCGTGATCTGCTGGATGAGCCAGTCCGGCGCCTGCGATCCCTCCATCCGCACGGATCTGTCCTGGAAAAACCTCATCGGTCAGGCCTCCGGCGAATCCTATGCCTTTGAGTGGAGCGGCAGCCAGGCGGTCTCCGTCATCGTACAGCCCTCGGAGCGGCGCGGGTATCAATAAATTTGTGCTTTTACTGACACATTTTTATACCAGGAGTATTTATTATGATACGGACAGTTACTTTAGATAGAAATCAGAAACCTTCAGATGAACAGATCAAACAGATTAAAGAAGCCGCAAAGAGAGAAATTATATTTGATGATGATTCTCCTGAACTGACTCCGGCAATGGAAAAAGCATTCCGGCTGGCTGCAAAAAACCGCAACACACAGAGACAAACAGGTGCATCCTAATGGGGTCGGTGCATCCGAGCAAACATTGCTCTTTGAGCAAACATTGCTCTTTGAGCAAACATTGCTCTTTGAGCAATGGGGAAAACAGCCTCCTCCGTATCATAGCTCGCGGCAGTCGCCAAATGTGCATGCAAGCATGCCCACTTGGCTCGTTGCTCGCGGGAATCAATTACCACACAAATGGTATCATCCTGTATTTCACCCGCTTCTTATAATCTGCATATCCCTGCAAACCTTCTTCCAGGACCTTTTCCTCATTCTGGATCCGCTTCGCAATGATAACCGGATAAAAAAGGAAAATCACAAAGGAAACAGGCGAGCCCAGCACCAGCGGCATGGAAAGAAACAGAAGAAGTGTGGCGCTGTACATGGGGTGGCGCACAATGCCATATAAACCTGTATCGATCACCTTCTGGTTTTCCTGCACTTCCACGGTCCGGGAAAGATAGGTATTTTCCCGCAGCACCTCCGCATACATCAGGTAAGCCAGCAAAAATACGGCAACGGCAATCCCCACCGCCCAACCCGGCAATATGAGCCAGCCGAAGCGAAAATTTAACCCTTCTGCCACAAAGCCGAGGATAAACATCAGTCCGCTCAGCTTTACCACAAGCTGCTGCTCTGTCTGTTCCTCCTTTGCATTCAGCCGCTTTCTGAGCAGCTCCGGATTCCTGACCATCATTACAATTCCCGCCAAGAACATGGGAATAAACAGGACGCCCATAAAGAGCCATCCGTTCCAATAATGAATCGTGCCTGCGGGAAGAAACAGCAATGCCGCCACGAGAACCATGCCCAGCACGAACTTTAAGATTGCCTGGAAAAACAGTCCCTTTGTCATTTAACCTCACCTCGTAAATTAATTTTTTTACAGGTTTTTATCCGTTTTAATACTTTTTTATCCATTCTTATTACTTGATAGGAGTTTTCCATCCATCCCCTTAATCACACGCCTTACCCAAAATCCCACCCAGCAGCGGATACAGCGTCTGTGCCATTCTCATAAAGCCCAGTGCGTTGGGATGGGTGCCGTCCACGGTGCATTCCTCCCGCCCCTCTGCTCCAAAAAAGGTTCCCCCGTCCACAAACCACACCTTACGGTCTCCCGCCTCCAGGGCATTCCGGTAAGTCTGCCGGATGATATCCCTCCTTCTACAGCTGTCCTCCGGAAACTTGTCCGTGTCAGGCCTTGACAGGATCACAATGGGAAGCTCCGGATTCGCTTTCCTGACAATATGGAAGAACGGCTCATGGGTCTTTTGCAGAAATTCCAGATCAGGGGCATTGTGGTCATAATCCATGACAAACAGACTCATATCCCTCCTTCCCGCCAGATACTCCGCAAATTCCGCCTCTCCTCTGGCGCTGCCGGAAAAACCCATATTCCGGTAATCCGCATCAAGCCATCTGCTGACAATACTCGTATAGGCATTCCCGGGGCGGGACGCGCAGCCGCCCTCAGTAATGGAGGATCCATAAAACACAATCGGCCTACATATATCATATTCCGGCGCATCCGTCATGACAGCGCCGTCCTCAATCCCGATCTCCATGGACAGAAGATGGTCATTCCTGGGAAGATTGATGGTAACCGTCTCCATGCTTCCCGTCATCTGAAACTTCTTCTCCTCCGTAATCTCATGCATCACATGTACCGTCGGGGTCACATAGCCCAGAAAACGGGATGCCTTTCCCCTGCCGAGATAGAGGTCCGCTCCGGCGGATCCGGACAGGGGGATATTCAGATCCTCTTTTGTCTCGGCAAGGGTCATCCTGACCAGAAGACTCTCTGAATCCGTACAAAACCGCACGCGGCCGCCTGCACATCTCCTGCCCAGGAATTCATACTGCGGGAACCGCTCCAGAACCTCCGGCGGCAGCTTCCAGTACCGGCGATTTTCCCTGTCCGCCACTGCCAGCCCATAGATGCGCAGCGGCGCGTCCGTAATATGATATATTTTCATGCCTAAACCTCCCTGTGTGCTTCAACACGCATACTACTCAGCATTTGGTTGTTTTCCCCTAAATACCTGGACATTCCATTCAAATTTAGCCCTATTTCTTATCCATTAAACCAAACAGATTCAGTTCCCTGTATTTTCCGGGGGTGATCTCCTCATATTTTTTAAAGATCCGGATGAAGGAATTACAGTTGGTGAAGCCTGTGGCCTTTCCGATCTCTCCTATTCCTGCATCCTCCCGGGATTCCCGGAGAAGCTTTTTGGCATTCTCAATGCGCACCATATTAATATAATAAAGGATATTCTGTCCTGTTTTCTCCTTAAAAAGCCTGGATATATAGGAGACGGACTTCTCCATCTCCTCGCAGATCTGCCCCACATTCAGGTCAGGATCCTGATAATGCTGCCATATATATTCCTGAACCTGCCGCACAATGGAATCATCCCTGTTGTCACGCACGGATTCCTTGACATTGTTCCTGACCTCATCGTATAGAAGGATGCCTGTCAGAGACAGGTTCCTGGCCCCCTGCATGGCAAACTGTGCCTCCTCATAGGCCTTCCCCAGCCGGTTACATCCCTTTTGAAGGGAGCTCACTGCCACCACGCACCGTCCCGTGATCTCAGCCTCCGCCTTCTCCCACAGGCGATCCAGCTTCCTCCTGATCTCTTCCGGCTCTTCGTCCAGCCGGAACACACATACGATCATGCCCTCATGGACGAAGCTGCACCCGTGCACAGTGCTGTCCTTCCCCATTCCCATCCCTGCTGTCTGCAGGATATCGAAGCTGTCCTTCCGTCTCTCCACATAGTCCTGTATATCCCCTGAGACCAGCAATACGGCGCAGCAGTCAAATATATAGCCCATCTGCATTTCTTCCAGTATATGCCTGTCAGCTTTCTCTATGGGAATATCATTTTTCATAATATGCACTAAGTGGTAGATCCTCAGACGGTTCAGCCTGTTGATGATTTCTTCCTTGTCCTCTTTTGATTTCTTTACAATCTCTTCAAAGGAATCCCTGATATAGACATATTCGGAGCCGTCTGTAATTTCCTTGGGGTTCTGCTTATTCACATATTCCATCAGTTCCGTAAAGGGACTGTAATTTGTCTTCAGGAAATCGGAACAGGCAAACGCCAGCGCCAGGGTTTCCGCCCCGAGACCAATAAAGAGAATGGGTAGAAATCCCTTTTCATAGGTTCCGATGGCCTTATCCGACATATAGGCAGTATACGTCCAGCCACTGCCCTCCCCTGTCCTGACTACCTTCCTCTCCTGCCTCACGTCCTCCATATTCCCGGATTCCGCCACCAGATCGCCTTCCCCGCTGCGGATGGTGACACCCACATAGTGATCTTCACTGAAATGATCCGCCAGTCCCTGTATGTAGGCAGTGTTAAACTTTACCCCCACCACCGCACCGGAAGCGCCTTCGGACAAGCCGGACCAGGTATGCAGGATCCACAGGGTTTCCTTCCCAGCCGCGTTCTTCCGCGACACATCCTGCTGGGAGAAGTCCTGTCTCATATATTCCTGCCATTCCTCATACGTAAGATCCATGTCCCCGTAAACATCAAAGAACATGCGGGCCGATGCGACTGTATTGGACGAAATAACGTGTTCCTCATCTATGTAATAGATAAATATGTCTTCAATGTAAGAATACTGGCTTTTGTAGGATTCCAGCCTTCTCCTGGTGATCTCATTCTGCCATACATCCCCGGAACCGTCAAGTTCCTTTACAATCTCTTTATCCAGAGACATTACATTCAGCATGGAACGGACAGATTCCAGGCTGTTATCGTAGGATTGCACCAGCAGGTTCAGGGCCTTTCCGTATACTTCATCGGTCTGACGCTTCACGATGTGAACCACAGTCTCCGTGGCCAGTATCCACACCAGGAACTGTGCCACGGAGATAACCGTGAAAGTAATTGCCCAGGTAATAATCGTTCTTCCCTTTATTTTTCTGTTTACGTTTTTAGTAATCTGTTTCATTCCGGCTCCGTCTGCGATTATTCTTTCAGAGAACCGATCATAATCCCACCCTCAAAGTATTTCTGCAGAAAGGGATACAGACACACGATCGGCAGTGTGGATACCACCATCATGGCGGCTCTCACAGTCTCCTGCAGAGAGTCAAAGTTGTCATACTTGTTAATCAGCTTTAAAAGCTCCGAAGATTCTTCCTCAAACATATTTTTGAGAACCAGCTGCAGGGGAGCTTTGTTTACATCCCTCAGGTAAATATACGCGGAAAACCAACTGTTCCAGTGAGACACCGCATAGTACAGCAGCATTACCATCATTCCGGGCTTGGCCAAAGGTATGAATATCTTAAACAGGATTGTGAAATGTCCTCCCCCGTCCATCATCACCGATTCCGCCAGACTGTCCGGAATCGTGGAGAAGTAAGAGCGGAGCAGTATCATATTATATGTACTCATGGCCGCCGGCAGGATCAGCGCCCAGATACTGTTGCCCAGGCCATAGCCGGTTACGGTCAGATAAGTGGGAATCAGGCCGCCGGAAAAATACATGGTAATGATGATCAGAATATTCACCGGCTTCTTCCAGAGAACATTTTTCCTGGTCAGGAAATATGCGCCAAAGGATGTCAGTGTCAGGTTGATCACAAGGCCCACCGCCTCGATAAAGAGAGTATTCCGGAATCCTGTCCAGATTGGCTTCGCACCCAGCACGATCTTGTATGCCAGGGTACAGAAACCCGCAGGCCGCAGCATGATCCCCCTCTGCCGGACAAACTGTACGGAATCACTGAGGGACACAAATACCTCATACAATACAGGATATACCATAATGATTCCTATTACCAGAAGAATCGCCGCCATGATCACATCCGGGATCCAGGGAACCCACTTATTGTTTTTCAGATTGTTTTTCATCTTTGTTGCCATGTTCTTTTCCCACCTCCCTAAAACAGGCTTGTTTCCGACACTTTGCTGCTGATCTTATTGGCAATGATGACCAGTGCGAAGTTGATGACGGAATTAAACAGATTCACTGCCGTGGAATAACTGTAATCGAAATCCAGCAGACCCTTCCGGTAAGTATAAGTAGAGATCACATCCGCCGTCTCATAAATTGTGGAATTGTACAGGAGCAGGATCTTCTCATAGCCCACATTCATAGTCTTCCCCACCTGCATGATCAGGAGTAATATAATGGTAGGCCGGATGGTGGGGAAGGTAATGTGAAGCAATTTCTTCCATCTTCCGGCCCCATCGATCTCAGCGGCTTCATAGAGCTGATGATCCACTCCTGCGATGGCCGCCAGATAAATAATACTGTTCCAGCCCATAGCCTGCCAGATATCAGTGCCCACATAAATGGTGCGGAAGGCTTCGGGAATCTGCAGCCAGGAATTGCCGCTGTTCATGCCCAGAAGCTGGAACAGGTTATTGAAAAGTCCGTCGCTGAGACAGAACTGTCTCACCATTCCGCAGACCACCACAAGGGAGATAAAGTGGGGCATGTAGCTCACTGTCTGTACCGCCCTTCGACACTTTTTGAATCGTATTTCATTCAGGAGCAATGCCAGTATGACCGGGGCCGGAAAGCTGAAAATAATGGAATATAGACTGATCAGCAACGTATTTTTCAGGATCCTGCCAAAAAAGGGATTGGCAAAAAACTCCATAAAATTGCCCAATCCCCCATTGTCCGCCCAGGGGCTCCTCCACATTCCCAGCATGGGCTTGTAATCCTTAAACGCAATGACGATCCCCGACATGGGGACATAGGAAAACAGGATGTAAAAGGCCACCACCGGAAGGACCATCAGGTAGAGCA
>CANDMD010000181.1 GCA_947385725.1 uncultured Lachnospiraceae bacterium
CTCCCAATAAATCAAGGTTTCAGCAACAAAAAATCAGGTAGGATTTGACACTACCTCTCGGAAAGTGGAGGATTATAATATGAAAAAAAGTAAGCTTTTGACAGCAGCCTTGTTATGTGTCTGCATGGCGCTTCCTGCCACAGGGTGCGGTAAGGATGAGGGCGGCGGGCAGGTTGTCGTGGAGGGTCCCAAGAGCGAAGCGGACAAATTGAAAACATATGACCCGCCCATCACACTGACCTATGCCAAGAGTGAAGTGGTCACCAATTATCCCGCAGGTCAGGATGCGCAGAATAACGCTATGTACCAGATGTGGGAGGATGTCATGGGGATTAAGGTAGAGAACCTGATTCTCAGCTCGTCCTCCGCCATGACGGAGAAGCTGCGTCTGGCTATCACATCGGATGAGATTCCTGATTTTGCTGTGGTAGATGCCATTACTCTGGATTCCCTCATAAAGAACGACATGGTGACGGATATGACGGATATCTACGACCAGTGGGCTACGGATCGTCTCAAGACGGTAGCGGGGCAGCAGGACAACGCACTGTTTGCTCCCACCATTTCCAATGGTCGTTATATGGCAATCCCGGTGGCGAATACCGTGGGTGACAGCTATCCCATCCTCTGGATCCGCAGCGACTGGCTGGCGGCGCTGAACCTGGAGGAACCCAAGACCATGGAGGAAGTCTTTGACATTGCGGAGAAATTCACGCTGGAGGATCCCGACGGAAACGGTGTCCAGGATACTTACGGTCTGTATCTGGATAAGGATTTGAACGGACTGGATGCCATTATGGCGGCTTACGGCGTGTACAGCAAGGACGAGTATTGGGTGAAGCAGGAGGACGGCAGCTTTATCGCGGGTTGTACCGCCTTGGACGCGAAGAAGCCGCTGGAAAGGCTGGCTCATCTGTATGAAATCGGTGGGATCGACCATGAATTTGCGGTGAAGGATGCCGCAAAGGAGGAGGAACTGATCGCCTCCGGACAGATTGGTATTTATCTGGGCCTGTTCTTTAATCCCCTGGGTGTGATGAAGGACAGCGTGGCCAATGTGGGAGCGGACTGGACGGCTGTGGCGGTTCCCGCGGCGGAGGGCTACGGCGTCTACACGCCCGGTGTGAACCTGAATGTGTATGGCTATATCTATGCGAAAAAGGGGATCAGCAACCCTGAGGCTATTGTGGTGATGCTCAATCATCTCTGCGACGGTTACGCGGCGCCCTGGCTCTCCGACGGTTCCGGAGAATTTTATAAGCAGTACACGGCGCTTGCGGCGGATCCGGAGATCAGCCAGGCTGGCCCCAATAATCTGATGCCTTTCCAGATGGCGGGCAACATCAACTGGGCGGAGCGCTTCTCGGAAGCAATCGCAAACGGAGAGGAGCATGTGGACGGTAAAGACGCGGACTTCCAGAACGTGATCAGCACGGAGCTGCCTCCGGAACTGTCCTGGGCATGGAAGAAGGTCTATCTGGAGGGTTACGCGGTGATGGATCTGGACAATGTACGGTACAGCGATTACACCGGTGCGCCCACGGAGACCATGAGTAAGACCCAGTCCCTGTTAAATACCCAGAAGCTGACGGACTATATCGCGATCATCATGGGAGACCAGCCGGTGGACTACTTCGACACCTTTGTGGAGACCTTCAACAGTATCGGCGGTGAGAAGATAGGAAAGGAAATCGAGGAAGCCTTAAAGTAGGATAGAGAAAGGCGCGGAGCCGTGTCCTCAGGGACACGGCTTCCGTGAAAAGAGGGCAATGACGATGAAAAAGACAATCAGTGTTTCAAAAAATCCGCCCATTCGCTTTAACTGGAAAAAAAACTGGCAGCTCCATCTGATGCTGCTGCCGGGAATCCTTCTGGTCATTCTGTTCAAATATGTTCCTCTGAGCGGGATATTGATAGCTTTCAAGGACTTTATTCCAAGGAAGGGAATTTTCGGCTCACCTTGGGCGGGACTGGAGAATTTTGAATACATGTTCCAGCTGCCCGACACGATGCGGATTCTCTGGAACACATTAAAAATAGCGGTACTGAAAATATTGGTGAATTTTCCGATTCCCGTTCTGGTGGCGATTCTTCTCAATGAGGTCAGAGGCAGACACTTCAAGAAATCCGTACAGACCATCATTTATCTCCCCTATTTTATTTCCTGGGTCATCTTATCCGGTATGATTCTGGATATCTTTTCCCTGGATGGGGTGGTGAATCAGGCGCTCAGTCTGTTTGGGGCGGATCCTGTGTTTTTCATGGGGGATAAGAAGGCCTTTGTGGGGCTGCTTGTCGGTACGGACGTGTGGAAGAATTTCGGCTATGGAACGGTAGTGTATCTGGCGGCCATCACAGGGGTGGACGAGTCGCTGTACGAGGCGGCCAGGATCGACGGGGCGAACCGGTTCAAGCAGATCCTGCACATTACGCTTCCCGGCATTGCACCCATTGTGATGCTGATGATGATCCTGAACCTGGGTAATGTGCTGAATGCGGGCTTTGAGCAGATATTTAACCTTTACAGCCCCAGGGTGTATGAGACGGCGGATATCATAGATACCTTTGTGTACCGTATCTCCCTGGTGGAGGCCAATTACAGTCTGGGCACGGCGGTGGGGCTGCTGAAGTCTGTGGTGAGCTTCCTCTTAATCGTCAGTAGCTATAAGCTGGCCAATAAATACAGTGACTATACGATATTCTAGGGAGGTGTGAAATTTGAGCAGAAAAGGCAAAAGCTATCTTTTCCGGACTGTGAATGTGATATTTCTGGCGTTTCTTGCCGCCCTCTGTCTGTTGCCCCTGATCCACATTGCGGCGGTGTCCTTCAGCGACCAGGCGATGGTGTCGGCAAACCGGGTGGGGCTGTTTCCCAAGGGCTTCACCCTGGCCTCTTATAAAATGGTGGCGAAGCGGGCAGCCTTCTGGACGGCTTTCGGAGTCTCCGTAAAGCGGGTAATACTGGGGGTTGCGATCAATACGGTGATTACGGTGCTGATGGCGTATCCACTGTCGAAGTCGGAACGGGAATTTCCGTTTCGGAGGGTATATGTGTGGCTGTTGATCTTTGTGATGATCTTTGACGGCGGGCTGGTGCCTAATTACCTGCTGGTACATAATCTGAATCTGTTTGATACCATATGGGCCCTGGTGCTGCCTACGGCGGTGCCCATCTATAATATCATCCTTACCATGAATTTCATGAAGCAGCTTCCGGGAACCATAGAGGAGGCGGCCATGGTGGACGGCGCCGGCTATTTCCAGCGGTTTGTGTATCTGGTGATCCCCCTGTCCAAGCCGGTTATCGCCACAGTGACGCTGTTCAGCTTTATCGGGCATTGGAATTCCTGGTTCGACGGCAAGATTTATAATAACCAGACTACCAACTATCCTCTGCAGACCTATCTGCAGAACCTGATATCCAGCAGCGATATGACCAATGCGGCGGAGGCCATCGAGAACGCGCTGTCCAATGTGAAGACCCTGCAGGCGGCGCAGCTGGTGCTGACACTGCTGCCGATACTGGTGATCTATCCGTTCCTGCAGAAATATTTTGTGAAAGGAATTACCGTGGGGGCGGTGAAGGGATAATGGCATCAGCATTTACGAGGAGGGATGGAAATGAATGATTTCGAGGTTTCTTCTTTTATGGAGACAGTCTATGAGGATGTGGTAAAAAGGGCCGGGGAGCCCCTGGGGCATACGGGGAATTGGGAGGCATACCGGAAGGAAAAGAAAGAACGGATCAGGGAGGTGTTAAAGCTGCCCCTGCTGAAGCGCCGCTATGACACGCCCCTGGCGTGGGAGAAGGTAAAGGAGAAAACGGAGGAAGGAATCTCCGTGGAGAAATACCGTGTGGAGGCGCTTCAGAAGCTTTCTCTCGCCGTTCATGTGTTATATGAGGGGAAAAAGGAGGAGCTCTTCCGGAGGCGCGCCGTGTTGTTTCTCAACGGGCATGATCCCAGGGGAGCGGAAGGCGCTTACAGGGCGCTTTCCGGCGGAAGCCCCGGGCTGGGGACGGAACTGACCCGAATGGGATATGTGGTTTTGGTACCCGAACTGTTTGCCCTGGGGGAGGCCAAGAGACGCGAGGCGGCATCGGATCTGGGAGCCTGTGAGAGCTGCGGGGAGACGGAGCCCTGGCTGTTAAACTGCGGGCTGAACCTGGTGGGTCTGAGAGTGTGGGAGGCCATGAAGACGCTGGATTTTGCGCAGGAGGCCCTGGGGCTGGATCGTTTTGGCGTCTATGGCATCTCGGGAGGAGGCCATATCTGTAATTACGCGGGAGTGCTGGACGACCGGATCGAGGCCATGATGGTATCAGGGTATCCCAATCTGTATCGATACAGTACCATGGCCATGGTGCACTGCATCTGCAACTATGTGCCGGGACAGATTGAACTGGGGGAAAGCCATCATATCACATCATTGGCGGCGCCGGAAAAAAAGCTGCTGGTGATGAACGGAAAGCAGGATCCCATTTTCCCCGTAGAGGGCAGCAGGATCGCCTTTGCGTACCTGGAGGAAGTATATCGGCGACTGGGAGAGCCGGGCAATTGTACGACGGTCTTATTTGACGGTGGACACGAAATATCAACGGCGGATGTATGCAGATGGCTGAGGGAAAATTGGAGTCCCTTGTAAAAGCGAGGAGAGAGGATATGGAACAAAGGCTTGAAGAGGTATTGAAGGGACGGGAGGGAAACTATATCGTCCCCTTTTTCTGGCAGCACGGTGAGTCGGAGGAAACGCTGCGGGATTATATGGAAAAGATTGAGATGTCCGGTATCCGCGCAGTCTGTGTGGAATCCAGGCCCCATCCGGACTATGTGGGACCCGGCTGGTGGCGGGATATGGATGTGATCCTGGAAGAAGCCGCCGCCAGGAATATGAGGGTATGGGTGCTGGACGATTCCCATTTTCCCACAGGCTACTGTAACGGGGAAATTGCGGCTCATCCGGAGTATGGAAAGGTATTTCTGGATCACTATACGATAGACGTGATGGGACCTGACAGAGAGGCCTCCTTCCTGATTCGACTGCAGCAGGGGGAAGAACTGGTGGGAGTGGTGGCCGTTAAGCGCCGGGACACGCCGGAGGACAAGGAATCCCCGGTGGATATCACTTCCCGTGTAAAGGATGGAATGGTATATTGGCCGGTGCCGGAGGGGTACTGGCGCGTTGTGGTGCTGAAGACGGTGCGGGAAGGGGGAAACTGCCGGAAGGACTACTGTAATCTGCTGGATCGGGACGCGGTGGCTTTCTTCCTGGAAACGGTTTACGAGCCTCACTGGCAGCATTATAAGGAGAAATTCGGCAATGTCTTTGCCGGCTTTTTCTCGGATGAGCCGGAATTCGGCAATACCTTCGGGGAATATCCCAATACGGGGATCGGCCAGCCCACTATGGTGCTGCCTTGGTGCAGGGAACTGGCGGAACGCTGCGCAGGGGCATGGGACGGGGAGGAGAATATCTGCCTTACAGCCCTTTGGAGCGACCTGGAGGGATACACCGAGAGAGCCCGATACGGATATATGTCCATGGCGACGGAGCTGTACGGAAGGAACTTCTGTATGCAGGTGGGAGAATGGTGCAAGGCTCACGGCGTGGAATATATCGGACATGTGGTGGAGGACAACGGCAACCATGCCCGGACGGGATATGGAACGGGGCATTTCTTTAAGGCGCTGTGGGGACAGCATATGTCGGGAATCGACGTGGTACTGCAGCAGATACGACCCGGTTACGACGACAGGGACTTTTATCATATCGGCGGAAAAAATACTTATGACGGGCGCTTTTTCCACTATGGTCTGGGAAAGCTGGGGAGTTCCCTGGCGCATCTGGACGAAAAGAAATTGGGGCGCACCATCTGCGAGGTCTATGGGGCCTACGGGTGGGCCGAAGGGCTGAAGCTGATGAAATGGATTGCGGATCATATGCTGGTCAGAGGAGTGAACTGGTTCGTTCCCCATGCCTTTACCCCGGCGTCCTTTCCCGACCCGGACTGCCCGCCCCACTTTTACGCCCGGGGGAAGAATCCGCAGTATCCCTGGTTCCGGGATCTTATGGGGTATATGAACCGGATGTGCCATTTGCTGAACGGAGGCGGCAGCGTGATCCAAACGGCAGTGCTCTATACGGCGGAAATGAGCTGGATGGGGGATTGCGTTCCCTTTGAGGAGGTCGGGAAATGGCTGATGCGCAGCCAGATTGACTTTGACGTGGTGCCGGTATGGCTTCTGGGGGAGAGCGTCTTCGCGGAGGACGGTTCCCGGTTCCATGTGGGTGACGCATCCTACGCCGTGCTGATCGTACCGGACTGTGCTTTTATTCCGGAGGAGATGGAGGAATGGCTGGAGCGCGCGGCACAGGTGGGATTTCCTGTCCTTTTCGCAGGAGAACGCCCCAGGGTGGCCAGAACCGGAAGGCCGGGAAGGGGCGGAATGGAGGCGAAGGCAAGAAATTCCGGGACGGTGAATATCGTAGAGAAGGATAAACTGCCGGAAACTTCAGGAGTCTTCTGTGCGGGCAGTCGTGAGACGCTCTTTTCCTTCCTGGAGGAGACAGGGATCCGGGAGATTCTGACTGCCGCTCCGGAGCCGTGGCTGCGCTGCCATCAGTACAGACAGCCGAAAGGGACATTTTATCTGTTTTTTAATGAGCATCCCACAGAGCAGGTGGCTACCTGGGTATGGGTAAAGGGGCTCGGAAAGTCTGCCTGCTGGTATGACGGCTGGGATAATTGCCTGTACCAGGCTGAGCAGAACGACAGAGGGCGCATTTACCTTCGGCTGTCGCCTTATGAGACAAAGGTGTTGTACGTGGGCAATGAGGAGGAGAGGGTGGACATATCTGCCGCTGCCCGGTTGTGGGGGAACTGCCTGAACAGTCCTGAAAGCGTGGCGAATGGGAAATGCTTGAAACTGGACGAAGGCTGGCAGGTTTCCCTGAAGCCGTATGACGGGGAAGGGTTCGGCTCAAGCGTGAAATGGAAATCCTTGAAAAATGTCACCGGGCAGGGACAGACGCCGGAATTCTCCGGCACAATCCGATATGGGATAACTTTTGACTGGGATCCGGAAAAGGACGGGGAGAGCGCTGTCCTGGACTGCGGCGAAGTCTATGAGACATTGGAAGCGAGACTGAACGGAGCAGTCCAGGCAGTGCGGGTGGCGCCGCCCTATACCCTGATGCTGAGAGGGCTCAGGAAAGGGGAGAACGCCTTGGAACTGCTGGTGACTAATACGCTGGTCCATGCAATGAGGGACGACTTGTCCGTTACCATGCCTGTGGAGGCAAGCGGATTGATGGGATCTGTGTGGATAAAAGGACTTCCGCAGGCGTCATTTTCTTCTTCCTTCCAGCACCGTTGTGATGCTTTCACCTTTTAAGAGTTCTTTTGCGAGGGCGTCTTCCACTGCCCTGCCGGAAACGTCCTGCCCGCATTCCAGCAGGCATTCCATTCCCTCTATTATTTTGGGAAGGCAGGCGATGGAACAGCCCCTGTGCAAAAGGCACTTCACCATATCCGTCAGCAGGCCGTAGGAAATCTTTTCAGAGATCACCCCTTCGATCAGAACGGGGTATTTGATCTTCAGATTGTCAACCAGCCCTTTTAACAGATCCGGATTGAGAATCTCGTAATATTTTTCCCGGATGCAGCTGCCAAGTCTTTCGATGATATGGCGCAATGAATTTTCGTCCCCACACTTTTCGCCTTCACATGCCAGCTTCTCGGAACAGAGTACATTTCCATAAGACAGGATCATAAATTCGCGGTTCTCCAGTCTTAACTCGTCCCTGATACGGAAAACCGGTAATAAGAAACCTTCACGGGATAACCGGAGCCGCAATTCCTTTATTTCATCCGTATAGTTCTGATCGGTAAAAAGAGGAATCAACTCTTCCCCGAATATGAGATCGGAAGAGCGTCGTGTAGGGAAAGAGTGTTCTGTTGGGTGTA
>CANDMD010000182.1 GCA_947385725.1 uncultured Lachnospiraceae bacterium
TAAGGGAGCCGCTCTGTGGCAATAAAGCCAAAGGAGAGCACGGTTTCGTGTTTGGGAATGCCATTAACACGGCGAGATTCCACTAAAGAGCAGTAGTATCCGCCTTAAAGCATTCAGCGACTTCCCAAAAGACTCATCGTACCTGCCAGCCGGGTTCTTCAGGACATGCCTGGTGACGCTTAAATATATAGCATTCGTACAGATACATATTTTTACAGACCGTCTCTATAAATTCCTCATTATAGAAAGATTTCTGATGCGTAAGGTGACAGTCCGCCTTGCTGTCGACAATGTGGGAGATCAGGTCAAAAAAGGCGGCGTGGCTTAAGTGGCAGGTTCCGTTTCCTTCTTTGCGGTAGATCAGGACCTCATCTTCCAGAAAACAGACCGCATCGATCCATGTCGTTTCATCTCTGTTCTTTGGTGCGCTCAGTAGGAAATTAAAATGCACCATGGCATTGGTTACCTGTGTCAGACGGCGCAGCGCCGCTTCATCATATGCGTACAGTTCGCTGAGAACTTCCGATGCCTCCTTGGCACGAATCGGTTTCCCTTGTTCTGCCCTGCGGAGTACTTCAAGCTTTCCCGCGCTTCGTTCCGGCAGGGGGAACAATTTACGGAAATAGGTACTGTCTATCTGTTGTCCCTTCCATTCCAACTCCTTTTGGTAACGTTTCTCATACTCTGTGAAGTATAGGTCGGTATTAAGCCAGGCAAGCAGTTCTTCTTCAAAAAGCGAACTGCCATCGAACTGGCTGCGCACTTCCCGCCACCCATAGTATTCCAGATACCTGGGGTGGGAGCTGACATAGCAGTCATGGCGCGGGTGCAGCACCCAGTCTCGGAAATCATTCTGGAAACTGCGGCTGCACAAGAGTTTTTTCCAGTCCCCTGCAGAACCATATCGTGCCATCAGGGCGCTGAAGCGCTGCATATGCGGCACATATCCATATTCATGGACGGAATGCCCTTCTTTTATATGGTCCAGCGCATCCACAAAGGCCTGGAAAAACTCTGGCTGCTCCCGGTGCAGATGCGTGTATTTCTGCATTTTCGCCGCCAACTGCTTTGAAAACAAAGGCTGTGGCAAACTGCAGAGGTTGCGGAGAATAAAATCCGTATCGGAATCAGGAAGGGAGGACATCAGCAGCCATTGCTCCGCCATTTCCGGAAAGTCCTCCTCAAAGGCGGCTTCCTGTCCTTGATCTCCCGCGCTCTGCCAGGGGCAGCATGCTTTCCTGCAGAAAGAAAAGAAGCGACGTTCTTCTTTCAGGTCAGACCAGCACTGGAGATCCTGCACATACTCCCGGTGATTGGGGTGTGCGGCAAGCAGCTTTTTCATACGGACATATGCCCTTTTCGACCCGGGCGATGCCGCCAGCTTCGCCTGCCTGCCAGCCGGCATACCGTCTATATCCGTGAAAAATCCATATGCAGTGCACAGTGCAAAATACAGATTCTGCCCTATCCCTTCTGGATGAACCAGGCTTTCTTTCTGTAGGAAGCCGCAAAGTCCTGTCAGAACTTCCGGGTTGTACTGTCTTTGCAAAAAAGCCGGATGGCAGATAACGGACAGCCATTTGCGTTCTTTCCACTCTTCCCATAAGATGTGCAGAAAGCGTTTTGGCTTCCATGGCAGAATTTTCTTCGGCGCACCTGTTCCGCTTTTCGTTTCTGTTTCTTCCTCATGATATTTATGGCAGATAAGCTGTAGAATCTCTCGTGACTGGCGTTTTCCCGGGTTTAGAAAATGTTCTGTCCATCTTTGTATGATACCGCATATATTCTGCAGAGAGTACAATATTTTTAGTAATATCATTAAAAGACCTCCCCGGCAAACCCTGGCTGTGCCTTTGTTCCTACTTATCAATTCTGATTGTTATGGTATTCAGTTTAGCACATTTATACGATATTTACAACGTAAGCTCCCAGGGAGAGATTTTACTTTGATTTATCACTGGTCACATACGTGTCCCAAACGCCGTTCTTATTCCCCGGATCATTAGCTGCCAGCTTTAGCGGATATTATGTTTGCGCTCTTCAGAATGAATGATATAATAGAGAGTAGGGTGTGAACTGCGAAATCAGGATGGCGTATGCAGAGGCCGTCTCCATTATCAATTATGAAGGCACCTGGGAGGTAAAGGAAGTATGGTATGAAAGGGTATTTGAGATTTTGCCAAAGCTTCGGGGGACGCCTGCCTTACCATCGCCATTGTGACGGACTATCCCAATGTCCATGCCGGAAGATTGAGGGAAGCCCTGGATCGGGAGGATTTGGACAGAAACAGCAGAATCGTGCTGCTCAACTGTATCCGGAAATTAAAGGGGAATAAATACTGGGGAGCATTGAGACGCCGAAGACGGATTTTGCCTCCAACGTGTCCCATGAAATGAAGACACCCATTGCCGTAATGAAAAACTATGCGGAACTGCTTGCGTCAGAGCGGATTGAAGACGGGCAGGGGAAAGGGTATGCGAGAGCCGTGTGAAATGCCGCCACAGGACTTTCCGAGCTGGTCAGCAATATCCTGAAGCTGAACAAACTGGAAAGCCAGAGGATTGTGCCGGAAATGGAAAACTATGACATATGCCGGCAGCTGTGTGAGTGCATCCTGCTTGCCGTGCCTGGATTTCTGGGATGGATATTGCCGCATTTTCTTTATAGGAGGATTGCAGGAAAGCGGACGGAAAAGATCACGCCGCTGATGGAAGCGAAATATGACGAGATTTATGAGATCTGCGAGAAAGGGAACAAGCTGTTATATTGAGGAGACTCTGACCGACATAGCCCTGTGGATACAGGAAAAGAAATAGCGCCAAACAAAGTGCGGTATGCCGATTACTGATGCCAGCGGCACACCGCATCTTCTATTTTCAAGGTATCGATCAACTCTTTTCCGCCCTTTTCCCTGCGGTAAAGCTGTATGGTACCTGTTCCGGCACTGCCCGCCCAGAGGGGGCTTTTCAGTCTGTGCCCTTCAGGGGTTTCATATTTCAGCTGCATCAGCTGCTCTTTGGTGCAGCTACAGGATATTTTGATCACGGCAGTTCTGTTCCGCGCCATGATGTGCCAGATAAAGCGTCTGTTTGTTTCTTTTACTTCCCATTTCTGCTTTGAAAAAAGAAAAGGTCTTACGAAACCAAATTCATAGTCCTCCCCCATGTAGGTCAGTTGTATCATCAGCCTGCGGCGGAGAGGGAAGCAAAGAAATCTCGGGCAGCAGCCGTTGACAGCCAGTACGGAATGCTTCAACTCCCTGCCGGTGCGTGTGCTGCATAATCTTCCGGAGGCGAACTGGAACAGAGGGCTGACGAAGCTGCGTCCCCAGTGTTTATCTGCATAGCCGTAGCAGGTGTCGGGAGTCACCTGATAGGCAATCCCGTCCAGCGTTACCGTGCCCCGGAAAAAGCTGCGGATTCCTTCTCCATGCCAGAAATTTTCCAGCCCGTTTACTGCGCGGAAAAAGGCGCCCGACAGGATTCCGGTATTGCAGGCCACCGCTTTGTGCACTTCCACATCCCACTCCATCCATCCGGCATCGGACATAAAAGAACGGTGCCTTGCTTCCGCAGGTGATACTTCCACAAATCCGCTGATGTGGTTTTCACTGTAAAAGCAGTCTTCGATCTGCATGACCATGGGGGCTCCCGTGACTTTCATGGAGGAAATAGGATAAAACGCATGGATCTGTCTGCCGGATTCTCCGTCTGAACCAGGGAAAACCCCTGCTTTAATCATTACGTAAGAAGGTCTCATCCCACGCTTTTTATAGTAAGGATGCTGCCCCAGAATAGGCTGGTCGCTGCCCAGACTGGGATTGATAATGAAGTAATCTATAAAAAATGTGCGGGATTCCCCGCTTTCTGCCTGCACCCCTGTGAAGGAGTGAAACCAGCGCATATAACCTTTTCGGGTAAGGGAACCCCGCAGCAGGCAGGCATTTCTGCTTAAATCGGACTGATTCATCTACTGTCTCACTTTACTTTTGCCGAGAACAACAATTCGTGGTATCTTTTCCTATTATAATACAATATCTAGTAAATGACAATAGTGTCGCATAAAATTAAGAATTTAGGGGTAACAGTTCAGCCATGCAACAATTCACAGATTGCGCGTGGGTGCTTGCACACAAAGCGTGATCTGCGAATTGCTGCATGAGCGGAGCGCCCTCACATGAAATAAAAGGTAAGCCGCGAAAGCGGCGTCGGATGCGAAGCGGACGCTGAGGAGGGGGCTTGCCCACCTCGTTATGAATGCGAGGGCTGAACTGTTACAATTTAGGGGCAATAGTCCTGTCCATTTGAATGAGTGGAAAAAGATGCAAATATGATGCTTGCATTTTGGTGTAAGAAAAGAAATAATAGGAATCAAGAATACGCTTGCCAAAACAAAAAAAGGAAGCATGGCGGATGTAAAAAACGAGGAGGGATACAGGGCATGAAGCATTTGGCGCAGGTTATAAATATGTTTCTCACCATGGTACTATTTACAGTTGCTGTGACAGCCTGTGGTGTGCGTGAACCAAGTATATCGAAAATGAGTTTTCGAAAAACGGAGGCCGGCTTAGCGGATGACGGAAAACAGAACGAAGAACAGACCGAATACTCCATGGGCAGTGTGCCGTATTTCAGGGATGATGCGGGGGGAAATACCCAGACCGTGGACGGCTGGCTTTATGGCTATTGGAATAATCGTCTGTGCCGGTATGACCCGGAGACGTTGGAGGAGACGGTGCTGTATGAGGCGGCGTCTCCCCAGCGCGGTGATTTCTGTATCTGGGGAGATTATGTATATTTTATGGAAATTCCCAATGTAAATGCTCTGGGAAAGCGTCAGGGTAATCTTTACCGGGTAAGGAGTGACGGGAGCGGGGAAGCTGTCCTGCTGGCCAGTGTGGACATGCCGGGGCAGGAAATCACCGATGGTCGCATCGACAATTATTTTCAGTACTATCAGCTGGACACTTATGAGGATATCCTTTACCTGATCCAACAGTACGGCGATGAGGAAAACCTGTATTTCCGTTTGGACCAGGACGGTGGTATCACACCTGCCGAGGAGGGTGAGACTTTGTACGGGCGGCTGCCGGAGGGCGACTTTTCGAGATGGCGCAATGAGGATGGAGGACGGGAGTCATCGATGACGCTGCCCTATGCCATGAGGAATTACGGATATGTGTTTATGGAGGATGGCGCTGGCAGCCGTGTGCGGATCGATCTGGAAACCCAACAGACAGAAATCTTGAATATTCCGAACGGTTGTAAGGTCTGGACGGTCACAAATGATGCCGTTATTGTCTCAAAAGCCAATGTGATTCCGACAGATAATGGCTGGTATGGTATTTCCCTGGATCATACTGAGGAAATCCGGGAAATCGGCACATACCCGAAAACGTCAGAGTACCGCAATGTGACTGCATGGGATCAGAAAGGGGTATATTATGCCACAATATCCGAAAGCGGGTACGGGAGTATACATTTTATGGACTGGACGGGAAAGACGACTACCCAGCCTTATGATCTGTATGTCCGACAGGCTTCCCCGGTGGCCTATTTTGACAAGGATTATTTTTATTATGTGTCCGGAAGGCAGGAAAACAATGTTGTCAGGAGAATTCCTTTGACGGGCGATGAGGAAACGAAGGCAGAGGATGTGGCAGTATATAGTGTTAATCCCGGCTGGGAGATCACGGACAGGGAATGCACCGACTATGAATGGACGGATACACATACCGGGGCCAGGGTTGACTACAGCATTACCAGGGTTCTTTTTAAGGAGGACGAGGGCGCTTTGGGGAAAATCAATGATTTCCTGGAAGATCTGTATGCGCGGGATATGGCTGCCATGGAAGAATTCCGGGAAGCGGTGAAAGAAAACAGCGAAAGTGATAACCCGGATGTACTGGAGGAATGGGGAGGCGACTATGTGGAGCTTTCGGACAGCTATCATGTGGTCTGGCTGGACGGGGACTATGTGGGCATAGCCCTGTATTGGCAACAGTATTGGAAGGGCGCCGCCCATGGCCAGCACGGTACGATCTATTATACATTTGACAGACATACGGGAAACAGGGTATCCATCACGGATATGACAGGGAAAACCCCGGAGGAGGTCTGTGAGATCATAGCGCCCTATGTGGAGGTAATCGCCATGTGGGGAACCGATGACGAGGGCTGGCAGGCCAGGCTTCTGGAGGAAAAGCGCTTCTTCCTGTCGGAGGAGGGCATCGGCATCCATTTTGATCCATACGAGATCCACGGCTACGCGCAGGGGGAACAGGAGATCATTGTGCCTTATGAGGAATTTGGCTTTACCTTATAGGTTCTCTTTGATGCGGATGTCCACGGCGACGTAATACTGCTCCTTCTCCGGCAATTCCCCTGTGGTCAGGTAGGTGAAAAGCAGATCCAGGGGTCTGCTGCCCTGTACTTTGGGCTGTTGGCAGATCACGGCGGAAATGATCCCCTTTTTGATCAGTTCCCTGGTGGTGGGAACCAGGTCGTATGCCACGATGGACATCCGGTTCTGACGTCCCAGTGCAGTGACGCCACGGCAGCCGCCATAGACCCCGCCTGCAGCGAAATACAGTGCATTGATCTCAGGGTGGTCGCGTAGCAGCTGGAACGTTTTCTCATAGCTTTCGATCTCGTCATCATGTACTTCGATGACATCCGCGATATGTATGCGGTTCCGGTAGGGGCGCAGGGTTTTCTGGAAGCCCGCGATCCGCTCGGTGTGGCAGAGGATCTGGGAAGAGCCGGTGATGATGCCTGCGTTGACCTGTCCTGCGGTCATGAGCTGCAGCAGACCTGCTGCAGTGGAGCCGCTCTTCTCATAATTGCTTCCCACATAGGCGAGCCGGTCGGAATTTTCAATATCGGTGTTCAGGGTGACCACAGGGATACCCTGTCTGGCCAGGGCGTTAATGCGTTCCCGGATGCAGTCGTCATTATAGGGAGCCAGGGCAATGCCGTTGACTTCTTCGTCCACAAGTTCTGCTATGGCATTAAGCTGTGCTTCCAGATCCATGGCAATCTGCTTGACGATCACGGTACAGTTGTAGCCGGCCAGCTCCTCAGACTTCTCGCTTACACCTGCCAGCACATCCACATAAAATGGATTTTCCGGTGAAAACAGGATAACGCCCAGCTTCAGCTTTTTTTTCTGCGCTGCCAGCACCAGTCCGGCGCGGTTCGGCTTGTAGTCCAGTTCCCTGGCGATCCGGTTTATCTTTTCCGCGGTTTCGGGATTTACGCTTCCCCGGTGATTGAGCACACGGTCCACCGTTCCCCGGGAAACACCTGCCAGTAATGCTATTTCCTTGATCGTTGCCATGATGTATCTCCTTTACGGTTATTACGCTATCATAAATCGGGAAAAAATGCAAATGGTAGCGGTATGAATGGATCCTGTAAAAAGAAAGAAAATTTCTCCAAAATAGAAAAATATCAGAACAATATGATCAAACACACTGAATTGTCAAACTATCTGACAATTTATGAAAAAGTTTATCTTTACAGATAGGAAAATCTGATGTATAGTATTTTCAACGAAGACGCAATGAGGCGCAAGAGTGCCTTATTGCGTCTTCTTTTTGCGCGAATGAGCAGCTTTTCGGGTCTGCTCAAGGTCAGCAGAGTCAGAAGAGTTAGAAGGAAGGAGAACGGCAATGTTTGATGTAAAAAAGGAAATTCCTCAGGCTCCCCTTTATCGCCAGGAGTTTGAGCATGATAACTGTGGGATCGGCGCCTGTGTCAATATCAATGGACGCAAGACCCGTGCCACCGTGGAGAATGCCCTGAAGATCGTGGAAAACCTGGAGCACAGGGCCGGAAAGGACGCGGAGGGCAAGACCGGTGACGGCGTGGGCATCCTGACCCAGATCCCCCACAAATTCTTTGCCAGGGTATGCAGGCCCCTTGGGATCGAGATCGGCAAAGAAAGAGAGTACG
>CANDMD010000183.1 GCA_947385725.1 uncultured Lachnospiraceae bacterium
GATCCTGAACTGTGACTGGAGTTCAGACGTGTGCTCTTCCGATCTCGCCGCCGGAACGCCGATCAAAAGCTGCCCGCCGAGGATGCCTGCTGTCATTTTCATGGAATTCCAAAACAAGGCCAGAAAATCCGGCGCATAAAAAAGAAGTTCCCTGTAATTGTCTAAAGTGGGGTAATCCGGTATCCATTTCCACTCTATATATTCCCGGCTGTCCTCCAACAAAGGCCGGATGCGCCGTCCCCACTCGGTCTCGTCCGCCAGCGAACCGCACAGAGGCAGCGCCAGCGGCGTGCAGATCAGGATTCCCAGACCTGCGACACAAAACCATGAAACCGCTTTCAGGCATCGCTCCGTTTTCTTTTTATTCATTGCATACATCCTCATATTTCCCCGTGATCCCAGAGTCTCTGCAACAACAGGCAGACTGTCCCCAGGACGACTGTCAGCAGCACTGCTCCGGCCGCCAGCTTATCCTGCTCCAGATTCACATACCAGTTATGAAAGACATTCTGCAGCATATAGATGCTCCTCTGGGGATAAGCGCCGCCAACCAGATAAACCTCCCTGAATACCTTGAAAAAATTGAGCAGGGATACCACCAGGACCGTGGAGATACACCCTCTCAGGCAGGGCAGCGTTATCAGGAAAAAGCGCTTTACCCTTCCTGCGCCGTCCACCTTCGCCGCGTCCAGGATCGCTTCCGGTATGGATCTCAGTCCAGCCAGCCACAACACCATGGTATAACCCAGGTTTTTCCAGAGATAGCTGCCCACCAGTATATAGAAGGCGCTCTCCTCACCCAGGAAATTCATATGAGTCCCCAGCAGCCTGTTCAAAAATCCCTGTCCGGAAAAGAGTAGCTTCCACACCAGCACCATGGTGGACGCCGGAACTGCCAGCGGCAGAAGATACATGTATTTATACTTATCCAGCCGGAAGCTGCCGCTGATCATCAACGCAAGCCCCAGACTGCCCAGCAGAAGCAGCGGGAGCCCCATGGCAATGAACCGAGCCGTATTGCGCACCGCCAGCCGGAATGCCTCATTGCGGAATACCGCCGCGTAATTGCGGAAGCCTGCAAAATCATTTGTCAATACCGTGAAAAAGGATGACACCACCATTTTTCCAAAGGGCAGCATCACAAAACAGGATGCTCCCCCCAGGCTGGGCAGCAAAAACAGAAAACGCTCTGCCGCCCGCAGTCTCCGCCTACTCCGCAAGGTATAATTCCAGTTCTTTCTCAATCCCATCCATGGTCTCCTCTATCCCTGCTTCTCCCGTCAGCGCCGCCTGTCCCAGTTCCATCACCGCTTCATAGATCCGGTCGTCACAATAATTTACCCCTGTGACACTTTCCATCAGACCGTCCAGCCGGGCGAAATCCGCCCCGGAAGGCCAGCAAACCCGGTGCATGATCGTGGAGCCGTCGGACAAAGCATATCCCATTGTCGCATAAGGCGCAGTGCTTCCCTCCCCGGGGTTTTGCTGTCTCTGCCGGTAAACGCTTCTGTTCACAGGGGTTCCGTTCAGCGAAACCGCTCCCTGAAACTCCGCGGAAAAAAGGTATTCCAGAAACAGCCTGCTTTCCTCCCCGTGCTTCGTCCCGCTGTTCATTGCCATCAGCGTGGCGGGCAGGCAGCCTCCGAAGCACTGTCCCGGGAGGGGCACATATTCTCCCTCCTCATCCATGTAATGCAGTTTCCCCACCGTCATGGGGAAGTCCTCTGTTGCGCTGCTCAGGAATCCGGCGCAGAAGGGCTGTTCCCCAAAACGCATGATACAGATGTCCAGCGCCTCCGCCAGGCCGTAGGAACCGTTACGCCTTGCCAGCGTATTTTCCCCGCTCCCCCATTCCGTGCCGGAAAAGGACATATTCTGTATCTCCTCCGGCAGATTTTTCATCTGGATATCATAGATCCGCTTCACCTGTGTCAGAAACTCCGTCACTGCCTCTCTGTCAAGAGTGCCCTCCTGCGTTCTCCACGCACCCATGGAAGACTGTGCAAAAAGGCGCAGCGCTTCCTCCGCCGACAGGAAACCGATGACTGACTCCGCCTGCCCGCCTGCGGTTCCGGCCTGCCCTCCGGACTCCCTCTCCAGCAGATCGGCCAGCTGTGACAAATTCTCAAGTTCTCCGGCTCCCGCCAGTGTTCCGGCATTTCCCGCCAGTACCGGCACGGCAAAGGTAAGGGGTATCACATACAATCCCTGCTCCGTGGCGAATCCGTCTGTGACATTCGCAAAATATGATTCCTCCGACATTTCCTCCCTGAGAAATCCCAGTTCCGCCAGCACACCCTTTTCCACATAAGTCTCAAAAGGAATGTCATCCACTACCAGGATATCCGGCCCTGTGCCTGCCGCAAGCTCCGTACTCAGGTTCCTCAGGGCGTCCTCCTTCGTGGCTCCGTGATCGGGATCCACTCCTACCTCATACCTGATGTATAATTCCGGATATTTCTGCCGGAACGCGCTCACTGCCTGCCGTATATTCCCGTCCTCGTACAGACTGTAGACGCGCAGCGAGATCTCCGGTTCCGCAGGGAGAGAATAATCTTTCACATAGCGCATGAGCATTCCGTCCGTATACAGGACCGTAAAAATGCCATCCCCGGCTCCGTCTTTGCCTCCCTCCGTCACCGCCATGCCCGCAAATCCTCTCCGGATATCGCCGATAGCGCAGGCGCCGCCATCCACAATACGCTCCATGGATTCTCCATACAGCTTATGTAAGAATATCCCGTCGTGGGTCAGCACATAGATGTCCTCCCCCAGGGGGTAAAGCAGTATGGATGTCTCCCCGTTTAAAAACTCTTCCTGCTTCCCGGAAAAGAAAGACGATAATACTTCGTCCTGTCTCGTTGCCACCTGGTTTTCCTGCAAATCATATAGAAGCACGCCTTCCCCGTGGATTACATAAAGCATTTCTCCGTCGGAGGCAAGGCACAACGGATAAGACGTACTCTCTGTGAGGAAACGGGTTTCTCCCGACTCCGGGTCTATCCGATAGATTTCAAAGCCCTTGCTCATATAAAAGCTGCCCCCACCCTGGTAAAAGGAAGGGTAATCCTGATCACCCAGACCTTCCAGTTCTGTTTCCCTGCCATCCGCTGTGACCAGCCGCCACGTCTTTGCCCCGCCCTGATATTCCATGCAGATCCTGCTCCCTTCTGCAGTTCCCGCCAAGGACAGGATCCTTCCCGTCTCCCCGCCACCGCCTGCTGCCGTGACAGCCGCATCCTCAAAGCTTACACCGTCGTCACGGGATATCACGTCGCTGCCATATAAGTCCAACAGCCGCATCGTCTCCTCTTCACGGATCAGGCTGACAAAGGTATCTTTCTCGCCGTCATAGGAAACAGCTTCCTCCACATACCTGCCCATGACGCTTTCCCCACCGGAATTCCCCTCTGCCTTCCCGCAGCCGCTGCCGCAAAGCGCTGCTGCCGCACAAAGTATGCCGGCAGCCGCTTTTAATCTTAAAACACCCTTTTTCATAGCTGGTCTCCTCCTACTTGATAAATCCGATCTCTTTCAGCGATTCTATCGTTCTGTCCACATAGTCATCCCCTAAATTCTTCAGATACTCCATTGTCTGCACCCCATTCATTCGGTTAAACTCAGCGTTGTCAAATCCGATCTGTACTCTCTCCGAAAGAATCACTGTTATGTCAATATATTGCACACCCTGTTCGGTCCGCATGGAAACGATATGATCAATATCCTGCTCCTGTAGTTTTTCGACAACCTGAAACGCCTCTTCCAGCGCTTCCGTCCCGTTATCACCGGAAACGCAAAATACATTTGACATACTTACTACCTTGTATGTCATCGACAAAAGCAATATTGGAATGGCTGCCAGCAGGATCAGAAGAAGGATCACCGCCACTGTCGCCTTTGACAGCTTTCTCTTCAGGAAAAACTGCCTCTTAACCGCCGCTTTCAGGTTATAATCCGCCATCTTTTCGATTTCATTCTGTTCAATGCGTCTGCCAGCCAGAATCTCGTTGATGCTGACCTCATAAAAATCGCTCAGCCGCTGTAAGGAATCCACATCAGGGATCCCCCGTCCGGTCTCCCATCTGGATATCGCCTTGTCCGAGACCTGCAGTGCCTCGGCAACCTCCTTCTGTTTCAATTCTTTCTGCTTCCTCAATTCACCGAGGAAGCTGCCTATCTCAAGTGCGTCCATCCGTATTCTCCTTCTGATTTTCGTCCGCCGTTTTGCGGCAGTTCATATCCGGCAGAAACGTCCCGTACCAGCCCATACGTGTTCCGCCGACACAATGATTGTACTTCCAACAGAAATATTTTGCACCCTATGCTTCATAGAATACAGCGAAAATGCCGAAAACAGGCTGAAATAATTCAATAAAATTCCCACACACAAAAAAAGCGTAAAGCCCGAATGGTTCGACAGACTTTACGCCTTATGGTTCACGATCTCTATTCAGTTGCAGGAATACTCAGGCATCTTTTCTATTTTCGTCAGACTTCCGCATATTTCTGTAAGATAAAGTTTTTGACCTGCTGGTTATTTTCCGGCCTGGTGTCCTCCAGCGTCGCATGGATATAAGGCTTTCTCTCTTTCATGAACTTCAGCACCTGCGTGTAATCCATCTCGCCCAGGCCGCAGCCCACTGAGTTTAACTTCCCGTCACCCACCACAAAATCTTTCAGATGAACCATCGCAATGTCGGGTCCCAGCAGTTCGATTGCCTCCGCAAAGATTGACTCCCTGTCCCGGTAATTTGAAATATCCAGCATATTTACGGGATCAAAGATGATCTGCAGATTGGGCGAATTGATCTCGTCCAGCACCCGCCTCGCCCTTCGGGGAGAGGAAACAATATGGCGGTACACCGGCTCAATGGCAAAGACCACTCCCATCTGCTCCGCATATTTCACAACAGGACGCAAATTATTGATGAAAAGCTGCAGTGATCCTTCCGTATGGCACTCCGGCGTAAAGGTGTAAGTTTCATTGGGAGCACCTGTTTCCGTTCCCACCACACCGCAGCCCAGCCAGGAAGCAAAACGGATATGGGCCATATAACGGTGAACCGTCTTCGCAAGCTGCTCCCGGTTCGGATTCGCCAGATTCAGATAACAGCCCAGCACGGCGATATCCACCTTGTTCTCGGCAAATACATTTTTAATGTACATGGCAAGGCCGGGCGTCATGGCCTCGTCCGTGGTAGGGAACTCGTCGATCACCTTCGCCAGCGCCAGGTGCCCGCATTCGAAGCCCAGCTTATGTACATCCGCTATCCGCTCCGCAAAGGGAAGCTTTGTTGTGTCATGTAACCTGATTCCTAACTGCATATTTCTTTCCTCCGTTTCATTTTGATACCCTCCCGGAATCTCCCCTGCACTTGTCTCTGCAGCCAATATTCCGAAAGTCTGTTTGACCCTGTAGACAATGTCTTGTTCCATATATATAACTGATTACACCCATCCTGTCTTTCCCGCCAGCATGGTCCGGCACCGTTCCCAGTCGGCATCCACAAATTTGTCCTTATATAACCGTATGACAAGCCTGTTCTTCAGTGTGATCCACACATGGTTCCCCTCTTCCCGGATGGATTCCATATCAGAATAATTCCAATGTACCGAGGCATTCCCATCTGACGCCAATACCATATCCTCCCGGAATTCAATGGTGCGAATCCACCGGTCCTGTCCGCAGTTTTTCACCATCTGCGCATACTGCCGTTTCCCCAGCAGCCAGTCCCTGGTAAATGCCCTGTTAAAGCAGAGCAACGCAAATGCAAGCATATACGCAACGCCGACTCCTCTTCCCATAGCCCATTCCCACAGACACAGCCCCAGAAAGCACAGCCCCATTACGATCCAGATGACGAGAAACGTCCGCCTGGGCTTTTTCCTGCGGTTTTCCCGCAGCCATTCCTTATAAAGCTCCCAGGTCACCTCGTACTCATTTTTCATCCTGCCCGCCCTTTTCTATCAATGCATCCACTCCGACCAGTTCATAAGCCTCTCCGGCCTGGCCCTCCATCTTCACATTCTCCAGGGTCAGCCTGGCCACATTCCTGGCAAACAGTCCCCTCTTCGTACTCTCCGGGATTGTCTCTGACATGGCGGGTACACCCGGCCTGGGATTCTCCGCGTAGCTGAAGGAAATATTCCTCATGACGATCTCCTCGATCTTCTGCTCGGGAAGCCCGTCAAAGAAAGCAGCCGCCACATGGCAGTTGGTACACTCCAGATTCTCGAACACCATCTTTTTAATGGAAGGCGTCCTGTCATCCACAGGGTACAGTTCCCGGGACTGCACATAGGGCGTATGTCCGTCCGGATCACAGAAATAGAAGGAATTGACCACCAGCGGAGTCATCACATGATCCAGATCCAGATTGCGGAATGTAATACCGTCCAGAATGGCATCCTTCCCCCTGCCGCGCCTGGTCTTGATACGCAAACCCCTGTCCGTGCGGCGGAAAATGCAGTCCTCCACCGTCAGGTTGATGATACCGCCCGCCATCTCGCTGCCCAGCGTGACCGCACCGTGTCCATCCTCCATGAGACACTGGCGGATTCGGATATTTTCAGAGGGCGTCTTGTATTTCCTTCCCATATAGATCTTTCCGCTCTTAACCGCAATGCAGTCGTCGCCCACAGAAAAATGCACGCCCAGGATATCCACATTTTTACAGGATTCGGGATCGCAGCCGTCGGTGTTGGGCGAGTCCGCAGGATTGGACACAAACAGGTCAATGAACCTTACATCCTCGCTGAAATAGGGATGAAGCGTCCAGGAGGGAGAATTGCACACCTTCACTCCTGCCATGGTTATGTCCTTGCAGTGGTTCACAAAGAACAGGCGGGGGCGGAAGCTCTCCTTATATTTCATGGGTATCTTCCACCAGTCCTCCTTGGAGGCGTTTCCGTTTATGGTGCCCTGCCCGTAGATCACCACATCCTCCACATTGACACCACAGATGATGCCCGTGTACATATTCAGGGGATTTCCCTCCCAGCTTCCCAGATTATAGCCGTCCTTCTCGTCATAGCTCTCGATCCATCCGGGGAAAACAGGGAATTTCCCCATCTCCGTAAACGCCTTCAATTCCGCTCCCTCAGCCAGCTCAATACGGGTGTGGCTCTTTAGGAACAGAGAGGTAATGCGGTATGTCCCCGCCGGAATCAGCACGCGGCTGTGTTCGGGACAGGCAAGGATCGCCGCCTGGATATGGTGGGTGTCATCCTGCTCTCCATCCCCCTTCGCGCCGAACCGCCTTACATCCAGGGTCACAAACTCATAATCCGTCCTGAAAGCAAGGCTGCCCGCCTTTTCGGCTCCATCCATGATTTCCACATTGTATTCCGTATCCGGCTTCAAGCCGTACAGGGACACAATGGTCTTCTCCGTGGTCAGCGTTTCCTTTCCGTTTACCAGCACGCGGTAGGGCTTTTTCGTATCATAGCGCCCGCCGTCCCTGATTTCCATTACAGCACTTCTGGCTGTGTTCATCACATGAATTATTTCCATACCCTTCTCCATTCTGATTCCCGGTACGCTGTACCAGACTGTTATGATTGATTTGACTGCCGCTTGGGGCAATCTGCCCCGCTCTCTGCCTGTAACTGTTCGGCAACGCACACTGTCTTCCATGCCGCACACTGTTTTCAGAGCCGATCCCGAATAGTTACCCCTGTTTACAGTTACATATACGCCTCATACTTCTCCGCAAGCAGTACAAAGGTCTCGCCTGCATGCGCTATGGCTCCGCGGATCAGTCTCTCAGATTCCGCCTCGTCTGCGCTGCCGTCGGTAAATCTGCCGTCCCTGTAATAGCCGGCAATGACCTCCTGAGATCGGAAGAGCGTCGTGTAGGGAAAGAGTGTTCTGTTGGGTGTAG
>CANDMD010000184.1 GCA_947385725.1 uncultured Lachnospiraceae bacterium
CGTTGATACGCGCGATCCAGAGCTGTCTGAACTGGCGCTTTCTCTCTTTTCTGCCTGCATAAGAACTTGCCAAAGCTCTCATTACAGACTGCTTCGCTACTCTGTACTGCTTGCTCCTTGCTCCTCTGTAGCCCTTCGCAAGCTTTAATACTCTATTATGTTTCTTCCGGGCATTCATGCCGCCTTTGATTCTTGCCATGTCTTATTCCTCCTCACCTGACTTATAAATAGGGTAAAATCTTCTTCATGTTCTTTACATTCGTTGCATCTGTAATTGCAGGTTTCCTGAGATTACGCTTGTTCTTCCTGGTCTTCTTGGTCAAGATATGGCGCTTGTAAGCTTTATTTCTCTTTAATTTACCTGTTCCGGTTACTTTAAAACGCTTTGCAGCTGATCTGCTTGTCTTCATTTTGGGCATAACGGTTTCCTCCTAAACTTTGATTAATTTATCTTAACTTTCGGCGATTAACGCTTTTCAGTTAAAAACATTGTCATGCTTCTGCCTTCCACCTTGGGAGCCTTCTCCACCACAGAAATGTCGGACAGGCTCTCGGCAAAATCATCCAGAATATGCCTGCTGTTATTCATATGTGCCATTTCACGGCCGCGGAACCGAAGCGTGATTTTAACCTTGTCACCCTTGGTAAGGAATTTCCTTGCGGCGTTGATCTTCGTATTCAGATCGTTGGTATCAATATTAGGGGACAGGCGGATCTCCTTAATTTCAATAATCTTCTGTTTCTTCCTGGCCTCCTTTTCCTTCCTGACCTGCTCATACTTAAATTTACCGTAATCCACAATTTTGCAGACCGGCGGCTTTGCGGTAGGTGCAATCTTCACCAGATCCAGTTCCGCCTCCTCGGCAAGCCTCATCGCCTCCCGGGCAGACATGATGCCAAGCTGTTCGCCGTTCTCCCCGATCAAGCGTACTTCTTTGTCCCTAATCTGTTCGTTAATCATTAAATCGCTAATGGCCTTATACCTCCATAAGAAAAAAGTTAAAAAAGGTGGACAGCATAACTATCCACCTGGTTTCACTTTCCGCAGACTGCACCCACAAAACTACTGACAGTCTGTTTATAAAATGTGAACGCTTACAAGCCCGATTGCCGTAAGGTGAGAGTGGATACTCTGCTTGCTGTTGTGTTTCCCACACTTTAAACAGGTTACCATACGGCACTCTATTTGTCAATACATAATTTTACTTTTCTGATCCGTCTCCTGAACCGACTACTTATCGGTGAACGTGGTACATGCTGTTCCTTCACAGTCGCAGGCTCCGCATCCGCAAATGTCGACGTGTCCTGCGTTACACTTGTAGTCATTGTTGTACTCGCAGTTGCATGCCTCACAGTCAATGCTGATGGTATGGCTGGGATGAGCGGTTGAATTACTGAAGGTGTCATGCCCTTCCCTTCTCTGGACAAAGCTTTCGCAGCAGGTGTCGTCACAACATCTGGCGTGCCTGCCACCCACCATAATGTCACCCTTGCTGCAGAGGTGCTGATCATTGTAAGCGCAGTTATCAACGGAACATTTTAATTCTGCCATATTTTTCCTCCTATTCCAGTTATAATCTTCGTCAATTTGTATCCAAAAATAACGCCAATATTCCATGCGGTCCGTCTTCAGACCCATTGTTAGTATAACTGTTTCGAAGAAAATTATTTATACAAATATTTCATAACCGGCTCCGGACACTGCCTATTCCACTACCAATTCCATTGCCTATTCTAATGAATCCACTGAGTCCAATGAAGATACACTTCTGAAATACATTAACTGCCCAAGGTTGGCATCTTCCGTATTTTCTTCCATGTATTGATCCACAGTACCCTGAAATACATATTCGTCGGTAATCGGGTCATAATATTCTACAATAAAACCATTACTTTCATGATCAAAACGAATCCGGTCATCGATCTCGTCACCATCCAGGTCAATATAATAGGGAGATGACTTATAGCATTCCTGAAAGGCTTCCACTGATTCCTGCCCTAAAGTCAAAGTATTTTCCCCTGATCCATCCATAATGCCATATACGTTGTCCTGCGTAAGACTGCCGATATCATACTGCCGCGTGACAAAAGGTTCCTCCCTCATGCTGTTGACCATTTCCTGAAATCTCTGCTCCCGTTCCTGTTCCTTCCGGAATCCGTTTCCCAAACGGATCGCAAGAACAGCAGCGGCGAACAGGATCATTCTAAGCAATATCCTTTTCGTTTTGTCAGTAGCTGCTGCTCCCGCACCGTCTTGCCTTTCTGTCCGCCCGTCCTGGCTTCCGGAGGAAACGTTTCTCTGTTCCGCCCTGCTCCGAATGCCGCTCTGTCTGCGTATATGTGCAAAATACTCCTTAAGCTGTATCCATTCTGGCTCCTTCCGCGCATAACGGAACAGTTCGCGTTCCATCACGTGCAATACCCTGTCATCCAGGCCGGACATGCGTTGCAGGAGGGGAAGCAGCGTCGCGATCACAAGGGGATCCTGTAGATCCTCCCTGTTCAGATATTCCTTGATTGCTTCTGTCCAAAGCTTACCGGAATAACGGTATGCAGGACTTTCATAAAGGTCGATAAGCCGTCTTGCCAGACGGCGGGTGCGTTCGGCTCTGTCAGCGTCAAGCTGCCGGGGCTGATATCGGTAGCCTGTTTCAGGCACAGGGCCGGATTCCTGTTCCGGTTCCTGCCTTTCCCCATAACGACCATACCGATAATTTGGGGACTGCCTTGCTCCCGGCTCCGGCACTTTCTCCTCTTCCTGGCATGCATACCGGTAACCCGGGGACTGCTTTGCTCCCGGCTCCGGTCCCTGTTTCCCTTCCTCTTCCTGATGCGCGTACCGGTAACCCGGGGACTGCCTGCTTCCCGACTCCGGTTCCTGTTTCCCTTCCTCTTCCTGATGCGCATGCCGGTAACCCGGGGACTGCCTGCTTCCCGGCTCCGGTTCCCGTTTCCCTTCCTCTTCCTGATGCGCATGTCGATAAGGCTCGGCACCGGGTTCCTGGCCTGTCTTCCCCTGTCCGCCAATCCCAAAACGGCAAGACTCATGAAGCCCTCCTGGAGAATTCTTCGAAATCTCTGCACCGGCTTCCTCTGGAGTGATTCCGTCCAGATCTGAAACTGCTGCTTTCCGATCCGCCAACGCAAGCGCCCTCTTGTATGCTTCCCGCAGCTGCATCGCTTCCTCTGGGGCTTCCTCAGGATGATATTTCGCGGCCTGCCTTGCATAAGCCCTTCTGATCAGGCTTCTGTCCGTTGTTTCTTCAATTTCCAGCCATTCCCATATTGTTCGGGGCATTACTGATCTCCTGTTCCTTCTTCGCTGCCTTCTTCTCTGTCCTCTTCTCCGTCTTCTTCGTAATCTTCCTCCGGATCCTCCTCAAAGGTTTTTTCCCATCTCTGCCTGTCAAAAGCATCAAAATGGAACATGGAAGTCTGCAGCATGGTAAGCTGCACTACAAACGTGCGATAGGCTCGCTCCACAGCAGTGGAATTCTGACTGTCCAGAATCCTTTCAAACTTCTCAAGGGCACTTGATAAAAATCTCTTCTGTTCGCTGTTACATTCCACATACAGGGCATTCGCCTGCTCCAGGATGCATTTATTCTTTTCCACCTCCCGGGGATGGATCTTCATTTTCTCCAGAGCCGCTTTCCTTTCCGAAAGTTCCCTTTCCGACAATCCCCCGGAACTGTGAAGTTCCTTATGGATATGTTCTCCCGATTCCGCACATTCAATATCAATGTCAAACAGCCCGTTAATATCATAGGAAAAACGCACATCCACCCGGAGCTGTCCCTGAGGTTTCGGCGGAACCATCATCTTGATCGTAGCGAGGAGCAGGTTTTGGGACGCAATACGGTTCTCTCCCTGAAAAACATTCATAATAATGGTCTTCTGGTAATCATAAGAATTTGTAAAACGTTTTATGTAGCTGCAGGGCAATATCTGGTTTCTGCTGATCAGAGGGGACATGACATCACCCGTAATATCGATTCCAAGGGTAAAAGGACATATGTCAGAGAGAACCACATCCCTGATCTCACTTTTGCGCTGCCTGATGCCGCACAGTACGCCTGTTCCCTGACAGACGATTTTCTCCGGATTGCCGCTGTCACTGATCCGTCCCTGGAAAAGCCCGGAAATGAACTGACGGACAATGGGCATCTTTGAGGAACCGCCCACCATAATAATCCTTGAGATCTCCTGAACCGTGATCATCCTGTCATTCATCAGCCTGTTCAGCACTCCCTGGATCCCTGCAAAGATTCCACCTGCCAGATCGATCAGCCGCTGATTGTCCAGTTCATAGGAATAGTCCTTACCATCCATCCTCACCTGTGCGGCAACCTGTTCCTCCTCCGTCAGCCTCACTTTGACGCGCTCCGCTTCCCTGAGAAGAATTTCTTTATTCTGGGAAGAAAGCTTCTCCCATGTAAGATGATTTTTTGTACAGATATCATAGGCGATCAGCGCATTGAAATCCTTCCCGCCCAATCTGTTATTGCCGGAGATTCCCTGGATCTCTATGACGTTATCAAAGGCATCCACTATGGATACATCCAGCGTGCCTCCCCCGAAATCAAATACCACAAACATTTCATCTTCATCATAATGTTCCATATGATAAAACAACGCCGCGGCAGAAGGTTCATTGATCAGACGTTCCACCGTCAGTCCCGCCAGCAAACCGGCATTCCTGGTGGCAGCGCGCTGTCTGTCATTAAAGTAAGCCGGAACGCTGATCACTGCCTCTGTCACCGGATAGCCCAGTTCTGATCCCGCATCTTCCTTCAGCTGTTTCAGGACCAGGGCAGAAAGTTCCTCCGGCTTATAAGTCCTGCCATAGGCCGTATATGTGACATCTGTCCCCATGTCCCGCTTAAATTCCTTAAAGGTTACCTCCGGATGTGTCACCAGCCGTTCCCTGGCCGTCTTACCCACATACACGGTGCCATCCGGGTCAAAGCTGACAACGGAGGGAGTCATGCTGTCTCCTAAACGGTTCTTCAACAGCCTCGCCCCGTTTTCATCCCATACGCAGACGAGGCTGTTGGTGGTTCCCAGATCAATTCCTATCATGGTTTTCTTCCTGTACTTCCTCTTTCCGGATCTCTTTCGTGCGGATCTCCTCGCAGATCTGATCCATAAACTCTGCCAGGGGCTTCTGTCCCTCGTCCCCCGCGAAACGGCTTCTGACAGATACCAGTCCGGCTGCCGCCTCCTGCTCGCCCACTACCAGCATGTAAGGCACTTTGGCAAGCCTGGTCTCACGGATCTTAAAGCCGATCTTCTCGGAGCGGTTGTCCACGGTCACGTCCACGCCCCTCTCTTTCAGCTGCCTGCGCACGGATTCCGCGTAATCGGCATACTTTTCTGAAATAGGCAGGACACGTACCTGCTCAGGGCAGAGCCATGTGGGGAATTTCCCCGCATATTTCTCAATCAGCCACGCCAGCGTCCTCTCATAACAGCCAAGGGAGGTTCTGTGGATAATATAAGGGCGAACCTTATCCCCGTTCTGGTCAATGAAATACATATCGAACTGCTCCGCCAGCAGGGCATCCCACTGAATGGTGATCATAGTGTCATCCTTGCCGTATACATTTCTGGCATTGATGTCCACCTTTGGGCCGTAGAAAGCAGCTTCCCCCACGTCCTCCACGAAATCAATGTGCAGTTCGTTTAAGATATCCCGCATATGCTGCTGGGTCTCCTCCCAGACCTCCGGCTCCCCGATATACTTTTCCCGGTTGTCAGGATCCCATTTGGAGAGATGGTATGTCACATCCTCCTCCAGTCCCAGGGTCTGCAGACAGTACTTTGCCAGCGCCAGACAGCCCTTGAATTCCTCCACCATCTGGTCGGGACGCACGATCAGGTGTCCCTCGGCAATGGTAAACTGCCTCACCCTTGTGAGACCATGCATCTCACCGGAATCCTCGGAGCGGAACAGAGTGGAAGTCTCGCCCATGCGGATGGGCAGGTCACGGTAGGAATGCTGTTCGCTTTTATAGACAAAATACTGGAAGGGACAGGTCATGGGACGCAGGGCAAACACTTCCTTATCCTTCTCCTCATCCCCCAGCACGAACATCCCGTCCTTATAATGATCCCAGTGGCCGGACATTTTATACAGATCCGACTTTGCCATCAGGGGAGTGCGGGTGCGGATATAACCCCACTCGTTTTCCTCCAGGTCCTCGATCCAACGCTGCAGCTTCAGGATCATCTTGGTTCCCTTGTGGGTGAACAGGGGCAGCCCCTGGCCGATCACGTCAACGGTGGTAAACAGCCCCATCTCTCTGCCCAGTCTGTTGTGGTCGCGTCGCTTTGCATCCTCCATCCGCTCCAGATGCTCCGCCAGTTCCTCCTTTTTGCTGTAAGCCGTCCCGTAGATACGCTGCAGGCGCGCCTTGTCGGAATCCCCTCTCCAGTACGCCATGGAGGAAGAGGTCAGCTTGAACGCCTTGATGGATTTGGTGCTCATCAGGTGGGGGCCGGCACAGAGATCCACAAATTCGCCCTGGCTGTAGAAGGAGATCTCCGCACCCTCGGGCAGATCACGGATCAGTTCCACCTTGTAAGGCTCACCCTTCTCCTCCATGAATTTGATTGCCTCTTCCCTGGGCATGGTAAATTTCTCCAGCTTCGCGCCCTGCTTGATGATCTTCTTCATCTCCGCTTCAAGCGCGTCCAGATCCTCCCTGGAAAAGGACTCATGGTCGAAGTCGTAGTAAAAACCTGTGTCAATACTGGGGCCGATGGCCAGCTTTGCATCCGGGAAGAGATGCTTCACCGCCTCCGCCAGCACATGGGAGGTGGTGTGACGGATGGTCGCCAGCCCCTCCGGGTCATTGGCAGTGCAGATACTCAGTTCACAGTCCTGATCCAACACCGTCCTTAAGTCCGCCACTTCGCCGTTCACCCTGCCGCAGCAGGCTGCCCTGGCCAGTCCCTCACTGATATCCAGGGCAATATCATAAATGCTTTTGCTTTCTCCGTACTCCTTTACGGATCCATCCTTCAATGTGATCTTCATACTTCCTCATCCTCCTCGCTCTCTTCGTCAGTTCCCCATATGCAATTGTCATAATTGCCATTATTACTGCCAATCGTAATGCCATGTGTGAAAGGCGCGGCACACAGGCCGTACACGATCCCCGCCAGCACACAGGTGATACCGATCAGCCAGAAGAGCGCCTTGGGCATGGTCAGTTCTCCCTCAAAACATTTTTTTGCCAGATTTCTAAGTTTCATTTTCAGAACCATTGTCTTTCCCTCTCTTTCTCACTCAGCCGTCGTCTGCACCGGCCTATGCCGTCTGTCATAGCTGGTTCCGTCTTTGCGGTTATTCCGTCCCTGCACCACCGGAGTTCCATCCCTGCGCCACGGGATTCCGTCCCTGCACCACCGGAGTTCCATCCCTGCGCCACGGGATTCCGTACCGGTCATGGACGCAGAAAGTCCCCTGCAATTTTCATTGCAAGGGACGCTTACATTTTCCATGTTGACACGCGGTTCCACCCTTGTTGCACTTTACTACGCACCACTGCTGTAAATATGCCGCCTTCATTCGCTCGTAACGGAAGCTGCCGGGCTGTATTAAAGCCACTCGGAGATGGTCTTCACAAGGCTTACAGCCAAACCGCTTCCAGCACCGTTCCGCATGGCTGCCAAACGGGCGGTTCTCTCTGAGGCTCTCCGCCAGGCTACTGTTCTCGTCATCGTTTTCTGTTTTATCATATTACTTTTATCATGAAATGTAAAGCACTTTTTTCGGATCATCTGCCGCCGATCTCACCCACAACATACGCCTCCACCTCGTCAAGATCGGAAGAGCGTCGTGTAGGGAAAGAGTGTTCTGTTGGGTGTTG
>CANDMD010000185.1 GCA_947385725.1 uncultured Lachnospiraceae bacterium
CGGCCAGCAGTATTATTATGCCTACTCCGGCGGAGAGATACGCACGCCTTATCTGGATGCCAGGGACGGTCTCTGCAAAAGCGCCGTCAGCGATTTGGTATGCCACAGCGGCGAAGCGGGCTGCAGCGAGATCCTGCTGCGAATGATTCCCGTCTATATCGCGGAGACGTTCCGGAAGGACGCGCCGGACAGGCTGGCGGAAGAGGGGATTTACTCCATTTACAATGAGGGTGGCAGGATCTGTTATAATGATGCCGGACTGACACTGACGGATCTACGAGATTGGCAGTAAGCGTATCTGAAATAATTCTCTTGATTTTTGCCAAAGTGTCTAGTATAGTAAATGTAGTTATTGGCGAAAGGATAAATTTAATGGCTGAGATGGTAAATGTAGCAGTGGATGCTATGGGTGGAGACAATGCCCCTGCGGAGATCGTCAAGGGGGCGGTGGAAGCCGTTAAGGAAGACAAGCGCATCAAAGTGTTCCTGGTGGGAAGGGAGCCCGTCCTCAAGGAAGAATTGAAACAATACACATATGATGCCGCACAGTTGGAGATCGTTCACGCGGAGGAGGTGATCGAGACTGCGGAGCCGCCGGTCATGGCGATCCGGACCAAGAAAGATTCCTCCATTGTAAAGTGTATGAACCTGGTAAAAGCCGGAGAGTGCGATGCCCTTGTCTCTGCAGGAAGCACGGGAGCCGTGCTGGTAGGAGGACAGGTTATCGTAGGGCGGATCAAGGGAGTGGAGAGACCGCCCCTTGCCCCCATCATTCCCAATGTAAAAGGCGTCAGCCTGCTGCTTGACTGCGGGGCAAACGTGGATGCCAGGCCTTCCCAGCTGGTACAGTTCGCAAAGATGGGCAGCGTGTATATGGAAAGCGTCATTGGCGTCAAGAACCCCAGAGTGGGGCTTGTGAACATCGGCGTGGAGGAGGAGAAGGGAAATGCCCTTACAAAGGAGACCTATCCCCTGCTGCAGAATTGTCCCGAGATCAATTTTATCGGCAATGTGGAAGCCCGAGAGATTGCCTTTGGGGCGGCGGACGTCCTGGTCTGCGAGGCCTTTGTGGGAAATGTGGTGTTGAAGATGTTGGAGGGCGTCAGTGCGGCGCTGGTGGGGAAGATCAAGGAAGGCATGATGGAATCCCTGAAGAGCAAGGTGGGCGGCCTGCTGGTAAAACCGGCGCTGAAAAAGACATTAAAAGGGTTCAGTACGGAAGAGTACGGCGGCGCGCCGCTTCTGGGACTGAACGGCCTGGTGGTAAAGACCCACGGAAGCAGCAAGGCTGTTGAAATCAGAAATTCCATCCTGCAATGTATCGCGTTCAAGGAACAGAGAATAAATGAGAAAATCAAAGAAAAAATAGTCTTGGAAGACTGAAAATTTTTTTTGCATAATTTTGATCTTTGTAATATTATTTAATAAAGAAAAATAAGAAAGAAAAACAAGAAAGAAGGAACTGTTATGGAATTTGAAAAACTGAAAAAAGTAATTGCCGAAGTACTGAATGTGGATCCCGAGGAGATCACCATGGATACGACGTTTATGGATGATCTCGGGGCGGACTCTCTGGATGTGTTCCAGATCATCATGGGAATCGAGGAGGAATTTGACATCGAAATACCTGCGGAAAAAGCAGAAAAGATCACTACTGTGGAGGAAGCGGTGGAACTGATTAAGGCAGCTCAGAACTAAACCATTATCATAGTCACAATTTGCTTTTCATAAGAGCAGTCCGCTATGCGTAAGTCCGCCGTGCGTACTGCTCCTTTCCTTTAGATAGAGAAACAGGCAATTGCCTGAGATAGAGAAAAGAGGCGGAACGGAAAAACAGAACAGGGGGTAAAAGAAGTGCAGGAAGAATACACCATGGAAAAGCTGGAAGAGCAGATAGGATATTGTTTTCAGGACAAGCATCTGTTACAGCAGGCATTGACGCACACTTCTTATACAAATGAGCGGAAGATTAACAAAATTGCGAGTTATGAGAGATTGGAATTTCTGGGGGATGCGGTTCTTGAACTGGTATCCAGCGAGACCCTTTTCAGGCAGAATCCGACGCTCTCCGAGGGCAAATTGACGAAGATGAGGGCGGCCATGGTCTGTGAACCGTCCCTTGCTTTCTGCGCAAGGGATCTGAATCTGGTGCCTTTTATTAAGCTTGGCAAAGGGGAACTGTATACCGGCGGAAGGGGACGTGACAGTATTTCCGCCGATGTCATGGAAGCATTGATCGGAGCCATTTACCTGGACGGGGGAATGGAGCAGTCAAGGTCTTTTATTGAGAAATATATCATGGCGGATCTGGAGGACAAGCAATTATTTTATGACAGTAAAAGTACCCTGCAGGAGCTGATGCAGGGGAAACTGAAAAAGGATTTCAGTTATGAACTGTTGGGCGAGAGCGGGCCGGAGCATCACAAATGTTTCCGTGTGCAGGTGCGCATGGAAGAGGAGATTCTGGGAGAAGGAACAGGAAAATCAAAGAAAGCAGCGGAGCAGCAGGCTGCCTATAAGTCGCTGTTATTGCTGAGGGACAGGGGAATATGTATTTAAAAAGTATAGAAGTGCTTGGTTTCAAATCGTTTGCCAACAAGATAATCTTCCAGTTTCACAACGGGATCACCGGGATCGTGGGACCCAATGGAAGCGGTAAGAGCAATGTGGCTGACGCGGTGCGCTGGGTGCTGGGCGAGCAGCGCGTAAAGCAGCTGCGCGGCGCCAGTATGCAGGATGTCATTTTCTCGGGAACAGAGAACAGGAAGCCTTTGAGTTACGCCTATGTGGCGATCACCCTCGACAATGCGGATCATCAGCTTGCCATTGACTTTGACGAGGTGACGGTGGCGCGCCGGATCTACCGTTCCGGGGAAAGTGAATATCTGATCAACGGGAGCCCCTGCAGGCTGAAGGATGTGAACGAACTTTTTTACGATACCGGTATCGGCAAGGAGGGTTATTCCATTATTGGCCAGGGCCAGATCGACAAGATCCTGAACGGAAAACCGGAGGAGCGCCGTGAGCTTTTCGACGAGGCGGCAGGGATCGTGAAATTCAAGCGCCGTAAGGCTGCAGCCCAGTCGAAGCTGGAAAATGAAAAGCAGAACCTGGTCCGTGTCAACGATATCATGTCGGAACTGGAAAAGCAGATAGAGCCGCTGGAAAAGCAGTCGGAGAAGGCCAGGATCTACCTGAGGAAAAAGGAAGAACTGAAAAAGCTGGATATCAACGCGTTCCTGCTGGAAAATGCGAGACTGAAGGAACAGCTGGGGGCAGTTGAGGAGAAATATGGCATTGCCAGCGCAGACCTTTCCGAGGTCAGCGGGAAGTATGAGGGGATCAAGGAAGAGTATGAGAGGATCCAGGCGGAGATCGAAAGCCTGGACGAGGCTATTGAGCAGGCTAGAAGCACTCTCACCGACACGGGAATGATGCGCGGTAGGTTAGAGGGTGAGATGAACGTCCTGAAGGAGCAGATCAACTCTGCGAAGGGAAATGAGACTCATCTGACCAACCGCCGCAATGCCCTGCAGGAGGAGATCGCTGCCAAGGAGAAGGATAAGGAGAGCATCCTACAGGAGAAGGGGGAGACCGATGAGGCGGTCCGTGAGATCGCGGAGACAGCAGGTGAACTGAAGGAGAAGCTGTCCGGGATCCAGGAAAGGATCACGGAATTAAATAGCCAGATTGAAGCCGGTAAGAACACCATTATCGGGGAACTGAACCAGCGCGCCACCATCAAGTCCAAGATGGGGCGCTTTGACACCATGATGGAGCAGATCAATATCCGCAGGGCGGAATTAAATTCCAGACTGCTTCGTGCCAAGTCCGACGAGGCGGCCAGGGAAGAGACCATTCAGAAGCTGGAGGATGAATTTGCGGCTGTCACGGAAGAACTGCGGGTGATGAATGAGCAGGAGGCATCCATGGAGTTGGAACTGGGGGATATGCGGGAGCTGCTGACGAAGACGGACGCAAAACTCAGGGAAGCCCAGGCGGCATACCATATGGAGAAGTCCAAGCTGGAAGCCCTGTCCAACCTGACCGAGCGGTATGAGGGCTACGGCGGCAGTGTCAAGAAGGTCATGGAGCAGAAGGAAAAGAATAAAGGCATCATCGGCGTTGTGGCGGATATTATCAAGGTGGAAAAGAAGTACGAGACGGCCATCGAGACAGCCCTGGGCGGAAATATCCAGAATATTGTCACAGACGACGAGGATACGGCCAAGAAGATGATCCGCTATTTGAAGGACAATAAGCTGGGAAGGGCCACTTTCCTGCCACTCACCAGTATCACGAAGCCCCAGGAGTTCAAGAACCCGGATGCCCTGTCTGAGAAGGGTGTCATCGGCATGGCGGACGAACTGGTACAGATCGAGGACAAATACCGGAATGTGGCGAAGTCCATGCTGGGTCGTATTGTTGTGGTGGACAATGTGGACAATGCGGTAAAGATCGCGCGGAAGTTTGATTACGGCATCCGCATGGTCACACTGGAAGGGGAACTGCTGGTTCCCGGAGGAGCCATCAGCGGCGGCGCCTTTAAGAACAACAGCAATCTGCTGGGACGGCGCCGTGAGATCGATGAACTGGAGAAGCATGTGAAGCAGCTGCTTGCCCTGGTGGATCAGTGTAACCGTGAGATCGATGACACAAAATCCCGCCGTAATAAGCTGCGTATGGATGTGGAGACGGTGAAGACGGATATCCAGAAAAAGTCCATCGAACAGAATACCGTAAGGCTGAACATCAGCCAGGCCAGGGAACGTATGGAAGAGGAGGAAGCGGGTGTCACTTCCCTGAAGCTGGAAGAGAAAGAGATCGAGGGCATGATCTTCGAGATCAGGAATGACAAGGAGAGAATCCAGAAGGAATTGGCTGACAGTGAAGCGCTGGAGAAGGATACCCAGGCGCAGATTCTGCTGTTCCAGAAGGAACTGGAGGAGCAGCGGGGATTGGAGACTGAGGCGGCGGCCCAGGTGTCCGAATGGGACCTGAAGGTGGAGAAGATGCGCCAGACCCAGGGCTTCAAGCAGGCCAATGTGGACCGAATCAATGGTGAGATCGAGCGTTCCCAGGCAGAACTTTCGGAGATCCTGGAGGCGCTGGAGGAGAATACCCAGGAAGTGGAACGCAAGAAGCAGAACATCCTGGAGATCGAGAAGACCATTTCCGCTTCCTATGACGCACAGAATGAATCTGAGATGAGATTGAAGGAGCAGGTTGCCCACAAGGAGGAACTGTCCGCCCAGCAGAAGAATTTTTTCCAGAGACGGGAGGAGCTGTCGGAGCGCATGACGGGGCTGGACAAGGAGGTGTACCGTCTCGGAAGCCAGAAGGAGAAGCTGGAGGAGAACCTGGAATCCCACATCAATTATATGTGGGATGAATACGAGATCACTTTAAGCGATGCTTCCTCCATCCGGGACGAGAGCCTGACGGATCTGCCCGCCATGAAGAAGGATATTTCTTCCCTGAAGGAACAGATCAAGCGCCTGGGCGACGTGAATGTGAACGCCATCGAGGATTTCAAGAATTTAATGGACCGGTTTACCTTTATGAAGACCCAGCATGACGACCTGGTGGAAGCGGAGAAAACGCTGGAGGGCATTATTGAGGAGTTGGACGCTGCCATGAGGAAGCAGTTTACGGAGAAGTTCGCGGAGATCACCAGGGAATTTGACAAGGTGTTCAAGGAACTCTTCGGTGGTGGAAAGGGAACTCTGGAGCTGATGGAAGAAGAGGATATCCTGGAGGCTGGCATCCGCATTATCGCCCAGCCGCCGGGAAAGAAGCTGCAGAACATGATGCAGCTGTCAGGTGGGGAGAAGGCGCTGACAGCCATTGCGCTGCTGTTTGCAATCCAGAACCTGAAGCCTTCCCCCTTCTGCCTGCTGGACGAGATCGAGGCGGCGCTGGACGATTCCAACGTAGGCCGCTTCGCGAAATACTTACATAAGCTGACAAAGAACACGCAGTTTATTGTGATCACCCACAGGCGGGGAACCATGGAGCAGGTGGACAGGTTATATGGTATCACCATGCAGGAGAAGGGTGTGTCCACCCTGGTGAGCGTCAACCTGATCGACAAGGAACTGGACGATTAAGGGAACCTGGGATTCCGCGGGATCGGTCTGTGCCGCTGCAGGCGGCGTATCCGGAAGTGGGGACAGAGAGTGCGGATGGAAGGTGCGGACAGAAAGTTTGGATGGAAAGTATGAATGGATAGTGCGGACAGAAAATGCGGATGGGTTCAGGAATGAATGCAAGGAAGCGCTGTTATAGCATGGAGGATTGGTATGAGCGAGGAAAAGAAAGGTTTTTTTGCCAGATTGAAGGCTGGCCTTACCAAGACGAGAAATAACATTGTCAGGGGAATCGACTCCTTATTCAGCGGTTTTTCCGCCATTGACGATGATTTTTATGAGGAACTGGAAGAAATCCTGATCATGGGCGATATCGGCGTCAATGCCACTGCCGCCATTGTGGAGCGGTTAAGGGAGCAGGTCAGGGAGCGGCACATCAAGGAGCCGGTGGAATGCAAGCAGCTTCTCATTGAGAGTATCAAGGAACAGATGCAGGTGGACGAGACGGCTTATACTTTTGAGCAGGAACAGTCCATCATCATGGTGATCGGCGTCAACGGCGTGGGCAAGACCACCACCGTGGGCAAGCTTGCGGGCAAGCTGAAAGCCCAGGGCAGGAAAGTGCTGATTGCGGCGGCGGATACCTTCCGGGCAGCGGCGGGGGATCAACTGGCGGAGTGGGCAAAGCGCGCGGACGTACCCATGATCGGGGGCAGGGAAGGCGCGGATCCCGCCAGCGTGGTCTATGACGCGGTCAGCGCGGCCAAGGCGAGAGGGGTGGATGTGCTTCTGATCGATACCGCGGGACGTCTCCACAATAAAAAGAATCTGATGGAGGAACTCCGCAAGATGAACCGGATCATAGACAAGGAATATCCCAACGCCCACCGGGAGAACCTGATTGTGCTGGACGGCACCACAGGCCAGAACGCCATGGTACAGGCAAGGGAGTTCGGCCAGGTGGCACAGCTGACAGGCATTGTGCTGACCAAGATGGACGGCACGGCGAAGGGCGGCATCGCGGTGGCGATCCAGTCGGAGCTCCAGGTACCCGTAAAATATATCGGTGTGGGAGAGACCATTGAGGATTTACAGAAGTTTGATTCCGATGAATTTGTAAACGCGCTGTTTGACGTAAAGCGGGAGGAAGACGGGATGCCGGGGGCGAAGGAAACGGAAGAAGAGGGTGAATTTGAACCGTTGTTCCGGAACATGGATTAGCGTTTCTCCCTTTTCAGAATTGTGTACCCGTTGAAAAATAGCCGATAAAATATTGTAAGGAGCACAGCATGAAAAATACAGATATTCTTGTTGATCTACTCATGGAGGATATACAAAATAAGACGGTTCTCGAAGCTGCCTGCGGGGCGGCGGATTTTTCTATTTCTGCATCGGCCTATTCTGATGGCGTTTATTGCATTGATCTTGACGCCGGAAGACTAAACTGCAAGACTGCTGCAAATATACATTTTCAAATCATGGATGCGTCCAAAATGGATTATGCAGATGATACATTTGATACCGTTATTTTATACAATGCCTTTGCTCATATTCAGTCTCAATGGGTTGAGATTGAACGGGAATGCAAACGAGTTCTAAAAGCAGATGGAGTTATTTATATCGTGGGGACATGGAAATTGGATGTACGTATCATAATGGATGTTTTTGGCGATAAGGCAAAATGGCGGAATCAATTTCTGATTGTTGAAATAAGAAAATAAAGGGTACCATTTGGGTACGCTTTCCCGAAAAGAGATTA
>CANDMD010000186.1 GCA_947385725.1 uncultured Lachnospiraceae bacterium
TGGAAAATGAATGAATACGGGAGGAGAAGAGGACATGGAAAATGTAACGCAGGAATCAAGGGGAAAGAGTGGGAAATCAAAGGAAGAAATATTACGGGCATTAAACAGGAGTATAGGAGACAACCCTAAGAATGAACTTAATCCAGAGTTAAAACTAAAAATGAGCGGTCTAAATGATGTGGATTGCTTTGTGGTGGACGGTGCGATTATAAAGTGTGACCAAATGAGTGATCGGATTAATGAGGAGCATCTTAAGGCTACAGATTATTGTGTGCTCTATGGTGAATATCTGCCGGAGGAATATCCCGGACAATTCAAACGTGATATCAGACGACTGTCAGCAGTGCAGGCAGAGTGCCAAACAGCTAACGGGATCAGGTTCGCAACAGTGAAAGATTGTGTCTGCCAGCGGGATGTGGATGAAGGAAAAGAAAAAAAAGCAAGTATACTAAGTATGGGGTATTGTAATCTTTATGAAAAGAGTGACTTGAAAATTCTCAGGGAAAATATAGATAAAGCGCGTGAGCATGGAACTTGTTACTGCCTGATGAATCTGGTTTCAGAATGGACGAACTCGCGTTCCATAGAAATCCATAAAGGGAGGAACAAGGCGGAGTATTCCCCATGCCGCAATACCATGAAATTTTATACGAATGAGGGGCCAATTGAGAGATTGACCATGGGCGCAACACTGATGTGTACAAGGGGAGGTAAAATTACAATCGAGACATCAGGACAGGTTATGGACATTATGGACATTAAGGACATTATGGGAAAAGCGGGTAGACGGCTAATAAGTGATAATATGGAGGAAAATATATGGGATGATATCATTCCGGATGTAAAGGCACATATTAGGGAGTTGTTAGGAATAGAAAACTGGGACAGGCTGGATGAATGGGATGATTACATTGAATGGGAGCAAACTGGTGACCGGACGGAATTGGAGAAAAGAGTAAATGCAGTAGCGGAATATATAGATGAAATTAAACAAAATAATCCTGATTATGTTAAACTGCTGGAGGTGTTAGGGGGACGAGAAGCTACGGGAAATTATGCCGCGGTCAGTAAATCTGGAACATATTGGGGGATGTATCAAATGGGTCCAAAAGCTTTTGAACAGATTAATTTCTTGGATGACCATGGCAACTGGACAAATCTGGCAAAAGCATTTGGGGTAGGGACAACATCATCTTCACTTGACAGTCCAGAAGAGCGGAAAGCGGCGGATAGGCAATCATTTTTGGACAGTGAAATAGCGCAGGAAGTTGCAATTCTGTTTGCGTTGAGGTGGGATTATCAACAAATATTGGTAAATGGAGATGATGTGTATTTGGGACAGACTATAAATGGTGTGGAAGTAACCACCTCCGGATTGCTTACAGCAGGGCATTTAGTCGGATGCGAAACATTACATAAAGCTTTTACAGGAGAAATTACATGGGATGAAGCAAAAGATGGTAACCATACGAAAGCTTTGCATTATATGGAAATAATGGGAGGACTGGATTTGGATGGAATACTTGGCGGCATCGATTAATGTACAGTACAAGACCAGGGGCTTCTTCCTGCTTCTTGGAGTGTGTGCATTTCTTGTATGGCATGGTGACGTAAGGTCATATTTGCCACGTGAAGCAGAAAACCGGAAAGAGGAGGAACGCACCACTGTTGAATGGCCTGTGGTGGCGGCTGCCCTGGATACTTATGACTATACAGGGAACTATCCATATATAGACTATGAATTCATAGAACAATACCATCAAGTCCTGTGGCATAACATTTATACGGCGTCAACAAATGATTATGCAGGGACTCCTCTTGAAGAGTATTTAAGACCGATTGCGGAGAACGACAGGGAGATGCTTGCGTTGTATGGGCGTGAACATTGGACATCCCTTGCCGTGGATTATATTGTTTTTGATTTCAATGATGACGGGCTGGAAGATTATATGGTGTGTCTTCATGGGAGCGGATGGAATCATTACTGGAAGGGAGAGTATAAGGGAAATGTAGTCGGGATATATATTCGGAAGGACGACAATTCGCTTGAATGTGTCCTGACCGAAGACAGGGTACATCTCCATGACACTGCCCTGCCGGACGAGCATGCGCCTGTGGCGGTGCTGCGTGAAAAGACAGAGGGCTATTATTCGTTAGTCTTCCCAGGGCGGGACTGTATATGGAGATATGAAAGCGGCAAGTATAGGGCCTGTGAAATAAGTGAAGTGTATGTGCCCAGCGGGGAGGAAAGCGATGTGGTCAGGCAGGGAATTATCTGGGAGGAGGCAAAATACATTGGCATCAAACTTGCAGAAATGCCCGCGGGCATAGATTATGAATATATAGAGACGAACCACAGAATCCTGCGGCACAATATCTGCTTGACACCGAGAGATGACTACAGAGATACAATCCTATGGGAATATTTGAAAGATGACATAGAAGAGGACGAGGAGCAATGCCGCAAATTAGGGGTATCAGATTCGCTTGCACTCACAATAGATTACTTCCCCTTTGATTTCAATGATGACGGGCTGGAAGATTATCTGGTGTGTTACCATGGGATTCGCTGGAGCGGAAGCGGTGGAAACAGTGTTGTTATTTATGTGCAGACAAGCAGAGGCTCCCTGAGAAGGGTTTTCACCGTTACGATGCGTCTTCATGATGAATATTTGCTGAACGCCCACGCCCCGGTAGCAGTGCTGGATGAGAAAACGGACGGCTTCTATGCCATAGTCCTGCCGGGGAGCAACCGTATCATACGCTATGATAAGGAAACAGGCGGATATGAATTCCAGGAAAAGGAGTAGGAATATATGAATTACGCATGGGAAGCCGTATTACAGGCGGAGAAGCAGCACAGGGCACGCGATGGACTGCGTTTTGTGGAAGCAGTGAATCCCAGCCCTTACATAGAAATATCCGTGGAGGACCTGAACCTGGAAAGTCCGGAGGAGGACAGGGTGGAGATAAACCCGCTGTACCGGCTGGGTGATGTGTTTGGGCAGCTGTTTGACAGGAATGTTGAGGGGCTGGGGCAGACCAGGGAAGCGTTCTTTGATGTCTGCATGCACTACATTGTGCAGTTGGATCTGAGGGAGGGGCTGTCGAAGGAGGATTTTTACCACAGGCGGGCAGCTGCGGATATCAGGGAAGGACAATATGGCGCAGACGCAGCGGGGCGTTTTTCCCTTTTTGACAAAGCGGAGCAAGGTTTTATCCTGCGTACCTATCTGCAGTTTCTTAGGACAGGTAATTACCTGGAGGAATTTGGGCGGGTGGTTACACACCTCTATCCCCATGCCTGTATTTATGAGAATAATGACAGGGCATTTGAATTGTTGGTATATCTGGGGGTAAAGGATACGAAACAGGAGCGGGAGCGGTCTGATTTCCTGCGGGGGATGTTCCTGCCCATACAGGAAAAGGTATACTGGTTTTATGAGCACCACTTTGGGATCATCGGAGTGGACGAGACAATGGGGATCAATGAGGCAGTCATTTTTTAGGGACTGTTAATAAATTAACTGAACAAATTGTTCAAGTTAATTGTTGACAGTTCCTTAATCAGGAGAAAAGAATGGGTGGATATATTTTAAACAGGGAAGGATTACAGGAAAAACCGCGGACGCAGCGGTACAGGCAGAGTGAACTGGAGCTGATGACGACATGTCAGCTCAGGGAGGTATGCAGAAAGGAAAAGATCATACAGGGCATCCTTAATCCCATGGACAAGGAGGAATTGATCCATGTAATCATGCGCTACCGGGGTACCAGGGAGGAAATGCTGATACAGCGTGAGAGTGGGACAGGGAGGGAAATCCTGGAACAGATGCTTGCGCAGGGCAGGATCAGGGCGGTCCAGGACAGGAATCTGCATATCCCTTCCAAAATGATCGTCTACAAGGGACTTGCAATGAATGAAAACGACAGGGTACGGATTCCATACCGCGGGGAGCTGGAGAATACAAATGCGCTCCTCATAAGCGGGGAGAAGACGCTCTGCGGGATTTTCCATCTGCGGAAGGCAGCCCATGACGGGGATCACCTTTATGTGATGAGGAGCGGGAACATAGACTGTAAGGAAGCAGACCTGAAAGACTATGACCTGTATTGCTTTGGGCAGCAGGATTCAGACCTGATTTTCTCTGTTTATTCCGGAAGCGGGAAAGAGCTTCCGGAGACGCTGGCCGCATACAGGATCCCTCTGATGGATGTGGAGGTGCGGGATCCCATTCCCTTGAAGATGCCCCTGGTCATCGATTTCGGTTCCACCAATACCACTGCAGGGGTCTATCTGGATTCCCACTACTTTGAGAGTGCCAAGGGAGCGCCTTTTACAGAGGGTTTTGAAAAAAATTCGATCCAGTATACTCTCTTTGGGGACGGAAAGAAGCTGATGCCTTCCGTGGTGGGAGTGGTGGCGGTAAAGCACGGTCAGCCACAGTTTGTCTTTGGACAGGCAGCGGTGGATCTGTCCAATGCATGTTATGTGGATGAGGGCTTCACCATTTTCTATGATATGAAGCGATGGATCACCGATTATGATAGGGAGGAAGAAATTACGGACAGGGAGGGCAGAAGGACATTCCTGGCGCGGAAAGCGATTATAAGGGCATACTTCGAACATATCATTGGGGTTACGGAGAATCTTTTTAAGTGCAGGGTAGGTCAGATTTATGCATCCTGTCCGGTGAAGCAGAAATATTTGTTTCAGAGACTGTTTCAGGAGATCCTGCCGGAGTACATAATGCAGGGCGAGGAAATGATCGACGAGGGTGTGGCTGTACTTTACAATACGATATCCGATATGCTGGAAAAACAGAGCATGAGAGAAGATAAGGCATACCAGGCGCTGATCGTTGACTGTGGGGGAGGAACCACGGATCTCTGCGCCTGCCGGTTCAGGATCAGGGATGATCGCGTGGCATATCATATCCGGATTGATACCGCATATGAAAACGGAGATACCGATTTCGGAGGGAACAATTTGACATACCGGCTGATGCAGTATATGAAGATCCTGCTGGCCGAGAAGCTTGGGTTTCCAATGGCCGTGACAATGCAGGATATTTTGCGGGAGCTGGACATGGACATCTTCAGGTATGTGGATGCCAACGGTACGGGGAAGCTGTACCGGACGCTGGAGGATGCCTATTATGCGGCGGAGGAGTATATTCCTACCCGTTTCAAGGAATATGAGGCGAGGAGCAGGGAGGAATATTTTAAGGTAAAGAACAATTTCTATTTCCTGTTCTTCCTGGCGGAGCAGGTAAAGAAACATTTTTATGAGAGGACAGGTATCCTGAGGGCAGGGGTCGCCTCGGAGGAGAGGCCGGATTCCGATATTCTGTGGATCCAGGCGGATAAGTGGAAGCTGTCCGTGCAGCGGGGGAATGGATTACAGGTATTGAAAGAATTCCCGGAGATGACCCTGAACCTGTATGAACTGGAAGCCATCCTGAAAGGGGATATCTATGGCATTATCCGTAAGTTCATGTTTCCCCTGTACAAGGAGGATAAGCTCAAGGAATTTTCTTTTCTGAAGCTGACAGGCCAATCCTGTAAAATAGATATTTTCAGGGAGTCGCTGAAGGAATTTATTCCCGGGATCATGATACAGTTTAAGCGCAGCAGCAGGGAAACCGCAGGGGATACGGACCTGAAAATGAGCTGTGTGGACGGTGCACTGAAATTTATGCGGGATAAAAGACTGGGCTATGCGCAGATCGAACTGTGTTCCAATAAGCCTGTTCTTCCCTATACTGTAAGTACCTATACCCACAACGGCAGGGAGGTGGAGCTGGTGAACGGTTTCCTGCGGGATGAGGAAACCAGATATGTATCCCGGAACCTGGAGGATGTGACGCTTCACCTGGAGCTGAAGGACACGGACGGAAAGGTGCGGTATCACTTCTGTTTTGACTGCGAACCGGAGCGTTTCGGGGAAGTCACTTATGAGGATATTCAGAAGGTGCATGGGACTCATATCTTGCAGAAGGAGACGGATGACATCATAAACCAGGAGATACGTTTTTTCGCATGGAAGCGGTACCGGGACTGGGGATATGTGATCGTGCCCGTCTGTAGAAGGGAAGACCGACTGTATATGGGAGGGGAGCAGTTCTATCCCTTTGAGCATGAAGGCTGGGTACAGAACTTCTTTGACGGAATGAAGTAAATGTGAGGGGCTGGAGTGGAAAGGATGGTATACGGATATGGAACACATTTATCCCGCATTTGAATGCGGAAGGATTCTGAAAAAGGAATTATTGTGGGCGCTCAGGGACTATTCCTATTCAGCCCTGTGGCTGCGGTACAGGGATTACCCTGACGGCATCATTTCGGGGTGCGGGGTACGGGTGGAGGGTGCCGTTCTCTATATAACCCCGGGCATTGTGAAATGCCAGGGATTCCTCTTCCTCCTGACCGCGGAGGAGGGTGTGGAGTATGCACCCACAGAGGAAGTGACCTGCCTGAAATTCCGGCTGGTGAAAAAGAAAGAACTGGCGGACTATACCAGATATATCACGGAATTCGTTCTGGATGACCGGACTGAACGGGAGCAGAATGAGATAGAGATCTGTAGGTTCAAACTCAGGGAGGGCGCGAAGCTGCGCACGGAATATAAGGATTTCTATGATATGCAGACAGAGTATGACACGGTCAATCCGGCATATGCCACCTGGTCTGCGGCGGGAGGGAATACATTGTCCAAGGAGGCGACGGACTTTTTTGCCAGAAAGGTTTTGGACTGTAAAGAGGCGGAGGAGAGGGACATCTGTTTTGCCTGGTCCCTGCTTCAGAACCAGGAGGCGGTAAAATACGAGATCCTGACAGACTATATCATGAGAAAGACGGGACAGGAAAAGCAGGAAGGGATCAGTACGGCGGAGATATTCCGCCGTCTGGAGAAGATACTGGATGGGATAAGAAACGGGACGGATACATATGGATCAAGGGAAAAAGAACCTTATCACAGGATGATCGTCCTGGATTAAGGAGCCGTCGATAAGTAACTTATGCAGTCTGGTTTTCACGGCAAAAGAAATCGTTAAGCAGTATAAATAGCGAAAGGAGAGGGTGCATGATGGCAGACAGGATTACAGTGGGTCATTTACAGGTGAAGTCAAGATTTACATTTTTATCCATACTTCACTGTAGGATCCACGCAAGGTACGGGGAACATACAGTGGCGGAGATAACCGGCACGGTGAAAGGCAGTGAGGCGATGACTGTTCTTTCCAATGCGGCTGAGGACGGGATAGAAATTTTCAGCCGGAACGAAAACGGTGTGGAGGAGATGCTCTTCAATGGTGTGGTGGAGTGTGCGGAACTGGAGAAGGAAGGGCAGTATGCTTCCCTTTCCCTCAGGGCGCTTTCCCACACCTGGAAAATGGATATAGAGAGGAAAAGCAGATCTTTTCAGGATTTATCCATGACCTACAGGGACGTGGCGGAAAAAATAATTCCGGGGTATGACGCGGAACTTTCATGGCAGCTGCCTGACAGGCCGCTGACGCAGCCATTGATCCAGTATCAGGAAACAGACTTCGGCTTTCTGAAAAGAATATTCAGTCATCTGGGGGAAAGCATTACCCCGACGGATCTCCGGGAAAAGGCATGCTTCTGCGCGGGGGTACGGAATGGGAATCATATTGGCAGGATAGACCTGAATCAAAAGGCGCATTCCATTCTGCTTTGCCGGGATAAAAAGCAGACAGGATACAGGATAGAAGGCATGGGAACTGTCAGGGTCGGGGATGTCCTGAGATCGGAAGAGCGTCGTGTAGGGAAAGAGTGTTCTGTTGG
>CANDMD010000187.1 GCA_947385725.1 uncultured Lachnospiraceae bacterium
ATACTTAATGATGGTAGCCTTCGCTCCCGATTCCTCCAGGACTTCCCTCAGGGCGGTCTCCTTGTAATCCTCTCCCTGCTCGACAGTCCCTTTGGGCAATACCCAGCCTTCGTATTTGTTCTTGACATTCTTATACAAAAGCAGTATCTTTCCACGAAAAATTACCACACCACCACAGCTTGTTGCTTCTATCATTGCAATTCCTCCTGTTGGTGGTCACATCCTGACCTAAGTTCAGTATAGTCTAAACAGACGTTTCACGCAACCTTTTTGTTACTTTTCATCCAACCTTTATTTTTCCCTGAAATATGCGTCAAATATCCGTCTGGCGATGGGAACCGCATAATCGCCGCCGCTTCCCGCCCCTTCCACAATGATCGTGACACAGACCTCCGGATCCTCCGCCGGGGCAAAACCGGTAAACCATGCATGGCTGTCTCCCTTGATATTATTGTATTCCGCGGAACCGGTCTTTCCGGCAGCCGTGTAAGTCAGTCCCGACAGCTTGGAAGCCGTGCCGCTCTCCACCACCTCCGTCATCAGGCGGGTCAGCGCCGCCGCCTCCTCTTCGCTCATCAGTCTTCCGAAGGTATCCGGTTTAAAGGATTTGACAATCGTTCCCGCGTCGTTTTCCACATGATCCACAAAGTAAGGCTTCATCAGGATCCCGTCATTTGCGATGGCGCAGGTGATCATGTTCAGGTGCATGGGGGTGATCTGCGTTGTCCCCTGGCCGATGGAGGTCTGCATCATGCTGTCCGTGGAAGTCTCCGCGGACACAGAGATACTGCTTCTGGCGTAGCTTAGGGACAGTGGAAGTTCCTCATTGAACAGCAATTCCTCCAGCGTATCCGCAAATGCATCCCTGTCAAGTCCCATCCCCATATTGGCAAAGGATGCGTTGCAGGATTTCGCGAAAGACCTGGTAAAGTCCACCTGTCCGTGGCTGGAGCCGTGGTAACAGTTGATCCGGCTGCCCTGACTCTGGAAATATCCGGGACAGCTGAAAGAATATTGCTGATAGTCTGTGGGATTTTCCCTGATATATTCCAGGGCCGTCACTATTTTAAAGGTGGAACCGGGCGGGTACAGACCCTGGGTGGAACGGTTGAGCAGCACGGTACTGGAATCATTTTCCACCAGGGAATCCCATATCTCCTGTATCTCATTGGGATTAAAATCCGGATGGGATACCATCGCCAGTACCTTTCCCGTAGAAACCTCCGTCACTATGATGGCTCCCCGGTAAATACCCAGCTCTGAATCAGCCGCCTCCTGAATCTGGACATCCAGCGTGGTATAGACACTGTCCCCGGGATTTTTCACCCCTGCCGTATCATTAGCCACTTTATTTCTTAAAGAAGTATTTGTGTTGATCAGGTAATAATTCGCGAGAGCCTCCACCCCCATACGCCCCTGGGTGGAATACCCTACCACATGGGAGAAAAGATTGTCAAAGGGATACACCCTGGTCTCATTCTGTTCGCTGTCCAGGACGCTTTCTGCCAGCACTTCCCCATCCCTGGAAAAGATCGTTCCCCTGTAATTCCTGGATAACAGGATCTCCTGTCGGGAATTGTAGCTGTTGTTGATCATCTCCTCCTCTCTGGTAGCCGTAAAATACCCGAGGTAACCTATGGTGACCGCGAACAGCACCAGAAAAAAGCCGCAGGACACAAGGATCTCCGGCCTATTGACGCTGTATTTCCTGGAAGAGACGCCGTTTTTCTTCCGGGTTCCCCGACCCTGTGCCCTGTTGGACTGAGGTTCACGCCCTTCCGGAGTCTGCTGTCTCCTTTGCGGCTGCCGGCTTCGCTGCCCTGTCCGGCTTCCCTGTTCCTGTCCTGTCCGGGGACTTTGTCCTGGCAGCCGCCTTTGGGGCGTTGCCTGCCTTTCTTCCGACATGATGCCCTCCTTCCTGCTGTAAGCGAATGTAAATACCCTGTATGATAAAGAACATGATCATGGTCGTCATGACAGAGCTTCCGCCATAGCTGATGAACGGAAGCGTCACGCCTGTCAGGGGGATCAGCTTGATCCCGCCCCCTATGGTAAGGAAGATCTGAAAGATATACATGACGCCGATGCCATAGACGATGGTCTGATAAAACCTGTCCCTGATCTGTTCCGCTATGTGCATCATCATGACAAAGCAGCTGACCATGATGAGGATCAGACAGATACCGAAAATGACTCCCAGTTCTTCACATACCGACGAAAAGATAAAGTCCGCCTCCACTTTGGGAATCTTCCCGGGGTTCCCCTGCAAAAGCCCCATGCCAAACCAGCTTCCGCTGCCTATGGCAAATAGGGACTGGGTGATCTGATATCCCTGATTGTCAATGTAACTCCAGGGATCCCTCCATGCAAGCACCCTGGTCCTCACATGGTGAAACAGCCGGTAGGCCACATAGGCGGCGCCGCTTCCTCCCGCCGCGCCGCAGAGCAGGTAGAGATAATTCCTGGTGGCGGCAAATACCACAAACACATAACCCACAAAAAAGATCAGGGCGCTGCCCAGGTCAGTAGACACCACCAGCACGATCACATGAAGCCCCGCGATCAACGCCGTCAGCGCCACTCTGCCAAAGCTGTATTTCTCCCAGAGGGCGCCAGCCAGGAAAAAGACGAAAAGGATCTTGACAAATTCCGAAGGCTGAAAGCTGATTCCCCTGATGCTGAACGAGATCTTGGATCCATAGGTCACCTCTCCCACAAGCAGAACCAGGCTCAGGGCGCCGATCCCCACAGCGGCATACACCCATGTGAGCTTTTTCAGGAACCGGATCCTTGACAGCAGATAGGGAATGAACAGCGCAATGATCAGGGATACCAGAAGGATAATATATTGCTTCACCGCCCTGTGAAAGGACAGTCTTGAGATCATACAAAGCCCTGTGCCTGTCAGCATGCACATGTTGTTCAAAAGCAGGCGGTTCGCATTGTCGTAGATCATCGGCACAATCACCATCACCGCGATCAGGAAAAGCTGCACAAACACGTAGAAAAACACATACTGCATATCCTCGCTGACCAGCACCAGGTCCGCAAAGCATAACAGCTGGACCAGAAAGATCAGAAGATTCTGTGTGATATAAATGACCCTGCTGTTTTTCCATTTCTCCACAAATACCAGAAAGCATTCCAGCGTATAAATGCACATGCATAGATTGATCAAATATTTAGATAATTCCGTCACATACTCCTGCATTGCTGTTTTCCTTCCATGCCACTCTCATCTTTCCTGCTGCTCTCATGCATCCGACCCACAGAATCATAAATCTTCATGAAAAACGCCTGACTTTGGCGTTTTTCGGCGTGAAACTTAGGGAAACGCTGATTAAAGCGTTGCCCGCGCCGGATTTACGTTGCGAAGCAACAAAAACCCCTGCAAATCCGTGCGCATCCGCCGGAGACACTAAGGAAACAATGATTTAATCAGCGCTTCCTTAGTACTTTTCACGCTACTCCACACCGCGTTTTTCATGTCCGGTGGTATATTCCTTATATGGAAGCGCTCCCTTATCCAGAACCCCCTCCAATATCTGTCGGGTATCCCTGCCGGTCTCCATCGTAAAATCCAGCCGGATATCGGCCTTTTCACGCCACACGTCCAAACCCTGATGCAGGGAGAGGGGTACACTGTTGTATATCACATTCAGACAGTGCCGGCAATTTCTCATGACCGGAAATTCTTTATGGTATCTGTCCACCAGAACGGTCCGCCTGTGATCCTCCGGCCGACAATTTCCTGTTGTTTTCAGCAGACAGTTCGCCGTGATCATCATGGGAATCCTGCCATATACCAGCTTCTCAAATTTTCCGCCGCCAAACAGCCTTTTCCCCGCCTCCAGCAGCCTGCGCTGCTCCCCTGACTTTAATTCCAGCGGCAGGCAGAAGCCTGCGGTCATGGACTGCAATTCCTCCAGGGACATACTGTTCCAGCAGTACACATTTGCATCCAGTCTATTGCAATAACCCTTCCTGCGCGCAAATGCCAGTCCGTCCAGGGAACGGGCCAGCACGCCCCGAAAGAAAGGAAATCGATCTATCAGCGCGGATAAAGCTTCCCGGCTGCCGTCGTCCTCCTGCCGCAGAATATAAGGCAGCGCAATATAAAGTTCCACGGTGTCCTGTATTCCTTCGCAAAGAGATACCGCCTCTCCGTGTTCCAGCAACAGGTCTCCGTCAAGATACAGCCTTTTCAGGTGCGTTCCTGACGAGGTTGTAAAGTAATCTGTCACGCCATACAGCTGTTCCAGGGTCATGACACTTACCGAGATGCCTGTAGGTTCCCCTTTCGCACCACAGCGGTCTACGGATATCCCGTCCGCTTCCTCAGCCTGACCGGCCTGGAATTCTTTTGGAACAGGAAGGTTGCCTTTCTTTTGGAGCAGGCCGTCTTCCTGACATTTATGGCTGTTCTCCTCAAGAAGGGACCGTTCCAGCGCAAGGATCGCCTCCCTGCGCAGCTCATTGATCTGTTTCAGGGGATAAAACGCATCCTCTCCCACCTTTAGTTCCATATGTTCGGGGAAAAATGCGCTGTCACCCATTTTCCCCAGCTGCTTCCGCACATTTTCCACTGTAACAGGCTGCTTCTGTGCCTGATCCACGGTTGCACCCTGCACGGTCACGGACACCTCTCCCGTCTGTAAAGTAACCTCCGCGGGCATCCCGGTCACAAAGGAACCGGACACTTCCACAGGCAGCCTTAACTTCTCCTCCAGGTAACGGGTCCTGATTTCTGCCAGAAGCTTCTCGTCATTTCCGCTGTAGGCAGGATCCGACAGCGTCACCATATCTCTGCCGTTATGTCGGAAGTAATAGCCTTCCTGCTTTTCACTCCGAATATAGAGAGTTGAAAGCCTGTCCAGGTCTTCCTGCGAGACCCTGTACCGCTCCGCCGCCTGCTCTTTCCCGTAGCGTTCCCTCAGATCGTAATAGCTGTCGATATATCTGCGGTAAACAGCAGTTACGCCTGCCGCATATTCAGGTTTTTTCATACGTCCCTCAATCTTAAAGGAATCAACACCTGCCTCGATCAGCTGAGGAATATACTCTATCGTGCACATATCCTTAAGGCTCATGGGATAACAGGTTTCACACTGTTCCCTGCCTGTCCTGACCCGGTAAGGCAGTCTGCAAGGCTGGGCACAGCGCCCCCTGTTGCCGCTTCTGCCACCCAGGATACTGCTGAAAAGGCACTGGCCTGAATAACAGTAGCACATGGCGCCATGAATAAAGGTTTCCAATTCCATTCCTGTCCGGTTTTTGATCTCAGAAAGTTCCTGAAGGCTCAATTCCCTCGCCGGTACAATCCGGCAGACGCCAAGTTCCCTTAACAGTTCCGCGCCATAATAGCTGCATAGCGTCATCTGAGTGCTTGCGTGCAGTTCCAGCATCGGAAAATACCTGCGGATATAACGAAGAACACCCAGATCCTGAACAATAACGGCATCCAGCCCCGCTTCATAAAAAGGATTAAGGTAATCATATAGTTCATTCAGTTCCTCTTCCTTCAGGAGTGTATTCACAGTAAGGTAGATTCTTCTTCCCAGAAGGTGCCCGTACCGGATACACTCCACCAGTTCCGCATCTGTGAAATTTTCGGCATAGGCCCTGGCTCCAAAACGGCTGCCTCCCAGATAGACGGCATCTGCCCCTGCATGGACAGCCCCGTAAAATCCTTCCACATTGCCCGCCGGCGCCAGAAGTTCCACCCGGTTCTCTCTGTTCATATGATTCCTTTCAGGACAAAATTTCCTATAAAGTAAGAAAAGCTGTCCGGGACACGGACAGCCGCTATCACTTTTTTTTCAACTCTGTTTCCAGCTTGACAATCTTCTTTCCATTATCGTCAGCCTCCTGCTGTAGAGTCCGCACCCGCTCTTCTGAACTCTCAAGCTTGATCTGGGCTGAGATCAGTTCATGCTTCAGATCATACAGTTCTTTTTCCTTTGTCTGCAATTCTTCCTCAAGAACGGAAATCTGTTTTTTTGCCTTAAAATAATCATCTGCGATATTCAGCTGGAGCAGGATGCTCTGGGTATCCAGGGGACGTCTGCGAAAACTTTCCACCTTGTTATATTCATTGATCTTGTTATTGATATACGAAGCGACCTTCTGCAGGTACTCCTCACTCTCATATCCACTCAGCGTAAATACTTTTCCGCCGATTATCACTTCTGTATCTGTTTTGGAAGACATTTCCATACCTCTTGTCCGTATTTTTCTTAACAGTTACCAAAGGAGCGCTACCCAAAGCATTTCCCACTCCATATCATCGCTGTAACGCAGTATTTCTCCCTGCCAATCCGTATACATCCCTATTATATATCATCACTGTGTGACAGGCAAGCAAAAAATACAGGGGGCATCACACCCTCCGGTAGCGGTTCAGGCAGGAGTAGATCTCCTGTGATCTGGGCAGTGCGTAGCCTCCGGGGATATAGCTGCCCTCCGCAAAAAATTCCAATCCCTTCTTCTCCAGCTGGGCAATGATGTACCGGGCAATCTCCGGCAGTGTCCGTTTGCCGTCGATGAGGTTTTCCACCGCGTATTTCAGGATCAGGCCCAGGGAGGCCGACTGCTCGCTGTCTATGATCTGCTCTATGTAACGCAGATCCACGTTCTGCTTCCCCAGGGAAAAGCCGTCCCGCCCCATGACCTTTACTTTCAGACGTTCATTTCCGTCCTGGCGCACTTCCCCTGTCCGGTAATCCCGGCGTTTCGGCGCGCCCTCGGCATCCTTCGTCATGACCCGGCGGCTCTGGGGCATCCGGAATGGGGATACTGCCTCCGTGTCGTGGAGGGGGAAGCTTTCACAGAGGGACTTTGCCTTTTCCGTAATGTCAAGAGGACAGTAATTATCCATCTGGATCACGGTGTCCGCAATGTGGAAAAAAGCGCCGGAGCTTCCTGCCACCAGGATCGTGGAAATCCCTGCCTTTTCGTATAAATCCCTTGCCCGGGACAGGAACGGGGTGATGGGCTCCTTGTCCGGGCTTACCACACTCTGCATAAAGGCGTCCCGAACCATGAAATTGGTGGCGGAGGTGTCCTCATCCAGCAGGAATACCCGGCTGCCCGCCTCCATTCCCTCCACAATGCCCGCCGCCTGGGACGTGCTTCCGCTGGCGTCCGCGGTGGAGAAGCTGTGGGTGTCCTTCCTGTTGGGCAGATCATTGATAAACAGGGAAATGTCCACATCCTTGATAAAACGGCCGTCCTCGGAGCGCAGCTTCAGGGCACTCTCCTCCGTGACCACATACTCCCTTCCGTCTCCCGCAATATGGTCATACACACCCAGTTCCAGAGCGTTTAAGAGGGTGGACTTTCCATGATAGCCGCCTCCCACGATCAGGGTAATTCCCTCCGGAATCCCCATGCCTGTGATACTCCCTTTATGGGGCAGTTCCATGCTTACCCGCAGGGACTCCGGGGATGTGAATTTCACGGAATCCTTCATGGGACGTGAGGAAATCCCGCTCTCCCTGGGCAGCACCGCCTGGTCCGCCACAAAGGCCACCAGCTTCCTCTCCTTCAGCTGGCTCCTGATATAGGCCTGATCCTCTGCCAGCTCGATGGCCGCCTTCACCGCGCCCGCATTCAGGTTCCGGTAATAAAACGCCTTTTCCACGCACACCGGAAGATACTCAAACAGAATCTTTTCCAGTTCTCCCGCATTGATGGTTCTGCCGTTGGCGGGAAAGCCCACCGCAAAACGCGCCGTGATCCCCGTCCCGCTGACCTCACAGGCGGTACGGCATAGCACCTCCTGCCCGCAGTGTGTCACCGAGATC
>CANDMD010000188.1 GCA_947385725.1 uncultured Lachnospiraceae bacterium
ACACCCAACAGAACACTCTTTCCCTACACGACGCTCTTCCGATCTCATAACGCCAGCCATATACGTTTAACCGGTGCAGTACGGTAAATTCCGGCGTTTGTGGTATGAATTGTTACAGTTCCCTATTTTTCATCGGATATGACCTTCTCCAGAACAGAGATCATCTCGTCCACATTTTCCTTTGTGATAATAAGAGGAGGCACGAAGCGGATAATGTCCGCTCCCGCATTGATCAGGATCAGCCCCTTGTCCATGGCCGACGCAATGATATCCCTGACCGGTCTGTCAAATACAAGTCCCTGCATGAGCCCTGTTCCACGCCGTGCCCTGATGCAGGAATGTCTGTCCTTCAGTTCCTCCAGACGCTGCTCCAGGTAAGGCGCCACCTCTCTCACATGTTCTATTATATGGCTCTTTTCAAATAAATCAAGCACTTTTTCAGCCGCCGCACAGGCAAGGGGATTTCCGCCATAGGTAGTCCCGTGATCCCCCGCCTCCAGGGAATGCTGCGCCACCCGTTCCGTCATCAGGAAAGCCCCGATGGGCACACCGCAGCCCAGAGCCTTGGCGGTAGTCATGATATCGGGCTTTACGCCGTATTTCTGCCATGCATACATATAGCCTGTCCTGCCCATGCCGCACTGTACTTCGTCAAAGATCAGCAGGATATCCCGCTCATCACAGAGCCCGCGGATCTGATTCAAAAAGTCTTCGGAGGCAGGATACAGGCCGCCTTCCCCCTGTACAGGCTCCAGCATAATGGCACAGGTTTTGCCCGTCACCTGGGCCAGCACACTGTCATAATCATTGAAATCCGCAAATCTGATATTGCCGATCAATGGCTCAAACGCCTCCCTGTAATGGGCATTTCCGGTGACCGCCAGCGCGCCCATGGTCCTGCCGTGGAAGGAATTGTTCATGGCAATGATCTCATGGTCCGTGGTCCCATCCTTTAAAAAGGCGTATTTTCTCGCCGCCTTGATGGCTCCCTCATTGGCCTCCGCGCCGGAATTGGTGAAAAATACCCTGTCCATGCCGGATGCCTTCTTGATCTTCCTGGCAGCCTCGATGGCAGGCACATTGTAATAATAATTTGAAGTGTGGATGACCTTGTCGATCTGGTCTTTCAGGGCATTGTTATATTCCTCGTTGTGATATCCCAGGGCAAACACCGCGATACCCGCGCAGAAGTCCAGGTATTTTTTCCCCTCGATATCGTAGAGATAGACCCCCTCACCCCGGTCCAGCACAATCTGATACCGGTTGTAGGTGTGGAGCAGATCCCTTTCTGCCTGCTCAATATATTCCTTCATATCCATGATGATACCTCCTCGTCATGATCTTTACCATCTTGATCTGATCCGGCATGCCATATTCCGGTCTGCCCGAATGATCCTCTGTTGCAGAAAACGCTTTCATCAGCGCTTCCCTAATGTTCCTTACAGAACCTGTCCCTCCTGATTCCCGTTGCCAGGTTGTCCTCATCGGAAATGATGGCAGTGCCGATTCCCTCGTTGGTAAAGATCTCCAGCAGCAGGCAGTGGGGCACGCGGCCGTCCAGGATGTGTACTCTGCTGACACCGTTTTGGATGGCGGAGGTACAGTTGTTCAGCTTGGGCAGCATACCACCGCCGATAATGCCGCTTTCAATCAGCTTCTCCGCATCGGAAGCGGTGATTCTGGAGATAAAGGAACTCTTGTCATTGATATCCCGGTAAAGGCCCTCGATATCTGTCAGGAATGCCAGTTTCTCCGCGGAAACGGCTTTCGCGATTGCGCAGGCTGCGTCATCCGCATTGATATTATAGGTCTGGAAATTCTCGTCCAGCCCGATGGGCGCCACGATGGGAAGGAAGTCCTTCTCCAGCAGATCGTAAAGCACCTTTGGATTTACCCCGGTGATCTCTCCCACATAACCGATATCCTGTCCGTCGGCATATTTCTTTTCCACCTGAAGCAGGCCGCCGTCCTTACCGCTGATGCCTACCGCCTTGACGCCCAGTTCCTGCACCATGGAGACCAGGCTTTTGTTCACTTTGTTCAGCACCATCTCCGCGATTTCCATGGTCTCGTCATCGGTGACGCGGAGGCCGTTCACGAATTTTGCCTCCTTGCCTACCTTTCCCACCCAGCGGCTGATCTCCTTGCCGCCGCCGTGGACAATAATGGGTTTGAAGCCTACCAGCTTCAGCAGGGTGACATCCTTGATGACATTTTTCTGCAGTTCCTCGTTGCTCATGGCGCTGCCGCCGTATTTCACCACGATAATCTTGCGGTTAAAACGCTGTATATAAGGGAGGGCTTCAATGAGTACCTCCGCTTTCTGCAATACTTTTTCCATATCCTTTTCCATGACATAGGGTTCCTTTCTGGTTCCTTCCGGTGAGTTGCTTTTTTCATGAATTGCTTTCACTGATCCTACTTTAATTCTTTGTACCTGTTCAGGAATTGCTTCCTGTTGAAGACAATGAATTTGCAGTCTCTGCCGTTCTTCTTTTTGACCGTGACAGTCTGAAAAAGCGGCGCTGCCTGCACCTTGTTTTTCTTATCAGCCATCCTGCTCTCCTCCAGCCTGCCCGTCAGCTCCTGTAGTCCGCATTGATCTTCACATAGTCGTATGTCAGGTCGCAGCCCCATGCAGTAGCAGTCTCCGTTCCCGTCTTCATATCCACCAGCACCGTAACCTCCGGCTGTGACAGGATCTCCGTGGCCTTTTCCTCACTGTAGTCCACTGCCGCCCCGTCTTGATAGATCAGCAGCTTTCCCGCGCTGCTCTCAAAATACAGTTCCACCTTTTCCGGATCAAAAGATACGCCGGAATAGCCCAGCGCGCATAAAAATCTGCCAAAATTCGCGTCATGGCCGTATATTGCCGCTTTGCAGAGACTGGAACCGATCACGGACTTGGCGAGGATCCTTGCCTCCTGTTTCGTCGCCGCATTGACCACCGTGGTCTCAAACAGTGCCGTTGCGCCCTCACCGTCTCCCGCCATCTTCCTCGCCAGATACCGGTTGACATAGTCGAGGGCCTCACAGAACCGGTCATAGGCTTCGTCCTCCTGTGTGATCTCCTCATTTTCCGCAAGGCCGTTGGCAAGCACCAGGCAGGTGTCGTTTGTGGAGGTATCCCCGTCAACCGAGATCATATTATAGGTGTCCACGATACTGTCACTTAACGCCTTCTGCAAAAGCGTCTTACTGATCAATGCGTCCGTTGTGATATAGGCAAGCATGGTGCACATATTGGGATGGATCATGCCGGAACCCTTGCTCATTCCGCCCACCGTCACGGTCCTTCCATCCAGTTCAAACTGTACGGCGATCTCCTTATTGACTGTATCGGTGGTCATGATCGCCTTTGAGGCGGTCGTTCCGTCCGCAAGCCCGTTTCCCTTTGCGGCGGCAAGCTTCCTGATGCCCTCATTCACACGCTCCATGGGAAGCTGCATCCCGATCACGCCGGTGGATCCCACCAATACGGAGTTTTCAGGGATACCTAACAGACCGGCAGCGGTCTGCGCCTCTTCCCGACAATAGTCCATGCCCTGTTTTCCCGTACAGGCATTGGCGATTCCCGCATTGACAATCACCGCCTGGGCATAGGGACTATTCTCCACGATATCCTTATCCCACAGGACCGGCGCCGCCTTTACCACATTGGTCGTAAAGGTTCCCGCCGCCCTGCAGGGCGCTTCGCTGTAGATCAGGGCCATATCCATCCTGTCCTTATACTTGATATGCGCCGCGGTTCCCGCCGCCCAGAATCCTTTTGCCGCCGTCACACCGCCTTCAATCTGTTTCATCTCTTTCCATCCTCCATTCAGTTGTCGCTCACATAAAAATCCATGCTGCATCACCTGCACAAGTAAATTCCTGACAATTCCTCACGATTTCCTACTGATTAAATGCTGTTATATTTGCCTCATTCAATGTAAAGTCATAGTAATTCAGATCTTCCCTTCTGGTCCAGCCGATACAGTTCCAGAACGCGTTGCCCACATCGTTTTTCGTAAAGGCGATCAGACTGACCTTATTGATGTCCTCCGCTTTCAGTGCATTCATGCAATGTACCACCATGGCCTTACCAATACCCAGACGTCTGTAGTCCTCCCTGACACAGACATGATACAGACACCCCCGCCTGCCGTCATGCCCGCAGAGGATACCGCCAACAATGGAGCTGTCCTCCGCCACCGCCACCACGCTGGTTCCTGGATTGCGCTTTAGAAAGCGCTCAACACCTTCCCTGGAATCGTCTATACTGCGGATGCCGAAGCCTTTAATCGTCATCCACAGAGTTTTCAATCCGTCATAATCCGACGCAGTCATTGTCTTTATGGTAAATGCTTTCGTATTCATCCTGGATACCCTTTCTAAAGATATGTTTTCGTTCCGCTCTGTTTCGCCAGGCGCTGATGCAGGCTGCAATCAGAAAAACCTCTGCGATCATGCCTGTAATTGCTGCAAAGGCCGGCAGCCCTTCTGCCACAGGCATAAATTGCCAACGACAATTAGGACTTTTCCCTACGCTTCAGGGGAAACAGGGAACCAGTTCCAGTCCCTCGCTCTCCTTCAGTCCGAACATCAGGTTCATATTCTGTACCGCCTGGCCTGCGGCACCCTTTACCAGATTATCCAGCGCACCCATCATGATGATACGGCCGGTGCGCTCATCGATCACAAAATTAATATCCACATAGTTGCTGCCCTCCACCCACTTTGTTTCCGGGCAGACGCCTTTTTCCAGGACGCGGACAAATGTTTCACCGGCATAATACCTGTCGTATACGGCCCTGATCTCTTCATAGGGAGGAAGCGTGCCGTCCGCCTTTTTTCTGAGCGTGGCATATTCCGTGGCAAGAATCCCTCTGTTCATAGGCACCAGATGGGGCGTAAAATTGATCGTCACCCGGCAGTTTCCCGCATAACCCAGCTGCTCCTCTATCTCCGGCGTATGACGGTGGCTGGCCACACCGTAGGCTTTCATATTCTCATTGACCTCGCAGAACAGATTGGGCACCTTCGCCCCCCTGCCTGCGCCGGAAGTACCTGATTTGGCATCCACGATCAACGTGTCAACGTCTATCAGTCCTTCTTTTACCAAAGGATAGGCCGTCAGGATGGAACAGGTCGTGTAGCATCCGGGATTTGCCACCAGACGGGTTTTGTCCGTGATCTGTCCCCTGTTGATCTCACACAGGCCATACACCGCCTCGGGAATGAACTGGGGCGACTTATGCTCTATGCCGTACCATTTCTCATAGACCGCCACATCCTTGATCCGGTAGTCTGCGGACAGATCCACGATCTTGACCTTTGAGAGGATTTCCTCTGTCAAAAGCCCCGCCAGGAACCCCTGGGGCGTGGCGGTAAAGATCACATCCACCTGCTCCGCAAGCTGCTCCAGATTATCGTCCTTGCAGATATCATCCACAATCCGGAACATATTCTGGTATACTTCACTGTATCTTTTATCTATGTAGCTTCTGGAGCCGTACCATACAATCTTCACTTCCCTGTGGTTTGCCAGCAGACGTACCAATTCCCCGCCCGCATAACCGGTAGCCCCTATGATCCCTGCTTTTATCATGACTATGCTCCTCCGTATCCTTCGACATTCCTTGAAACCTGACCCTGCGATACGCCCCGCCTGGATTCCCATAACCCCAGGTTTACGCGCATCCCGCATCCCAGGCTTTGCACGCATCACGCATCCCAGGCTTTGCACGCATCACGCACAAGTTCCGTGACACCCTCCAAAATAAGTGTCTTTTGTAATCATACCACTTTTTGCAGAAATGTCCACCATATTTTTATTTTTATGCAATAAAATTTGTATTGTTTACATATTTATGCATTATGTACTGTATAAATATGCTTTTTATGTGTTTTTATTCATTTAAGCTGTGCCGCACCATTCTGTTGCAAGTGTTGTCCCCGCATCCGTATAAATCCCCGCCTTCAGCCCCCGCTCATGAGCATAATCGGCGATGGTCCTCATTCCGTTCGGAAACCTTTCTCTGTGGAAAAGCAGCTCCCCCTCCGGGCTCCCCCCCCCCGAAAAAGCAGTCGTCGATATTCAGATACCGGTATCCCACCTCCGCAAGCCCGCTGGACACAAGCCTGTCCGCCTGCTCCTTAAAGCTCCGTGAAACATTCGTCCGATATGCGCCCCGCTGTCCTCATACAAGATTATATACTGTGATGTGATCCTTGGAGAATGCGGAAATGCCTGGCCTGTGTACCACAAGCATTCCCTGCCCCCGAATGCGCTATCGGGAACCGCTGCATGATACAGCGATCCCCGATTCCTGCCAACATATTCAATCATACAAAACATATCATACAAAAGTATATCCTATTCGACCTTTATATGAAATCCTTCATAAATGCCCACAGGGACGTCCGTCCCAAAGGGATATTCTTCTATTGTCTCCTTTTCAAAGAAATAAACGGTGACACGCTGCTTTGCAGGATCCACGATCCAGTATTCCCTGACACCGGCAGTCTGGTACTTGAACAGCTTTGTAAAATAGTCCATGGATCTGCTGCCTGGCGAAACGATTTCAATCACCCAGTCCGGCGCGCCGTTACATCCCCGGTCTGTAATCTTATTTTTATCACAGATCACTGATATATCCGGTTCCACATAGTTCCTTTCGTCCTGATTTATAAATACCGCAAACGGAGCCGGGAAGACTTCGCATTCACCATGGTTCCGGCTGTTATGGTCTTTGATCCGATAAACGAAATCTGAAACAAGCATCTGATGTCTTGTATCCGGCGATGCCATATAATAAATTTTCCCGTCAAACAACTCTGCCCGTTCCCCATCCGGCAGCGCATAGATGTCTGCAATGGTATATTCCATTTCCTTTCTTAATGCATCCACTGTTCCACCCGCTTCCTATTTTCTATCCCCCGTTTCTGTCACATACACAATGACTTCCCCTGTTTCATGGTTCACAGAGCCGACACCGGACCTACCCTGCGAAACCACTCTTCCTCCGGTCAGCGCCTCCACTTCCTCCCTGGTCATCCTATCCGGATTGGATGCCGCATATGACTTTAATACCTCCCGGATCTCCTCAGGGGTCATACTGTTCGGGTTTCCCTCCCGATATTCCCTTAAAATCGCTTCCGTTTCTTCCAGGGTCAAACTCTCCGGTATTGAACTTCTTTTATTGTGATATGTGAAAATTCCTGAAACAACTAAAAAACTACTAATAATATGGACGCTCCTGCCACACATATTCTCTTCCTGCCTGATACCTCCTCTGAAACGGAATCCCACGATCTGCAACTTTTTAAGCCATCTCAATTATACCATCTATCAGAGTTCGGTGCAACTTCTACTTGTGTCTTTCAGGCTTACGGGCTCGCGTTTTAAGCCATCTGCCCCCGTTTTTTCTTTTATCTTGCCTGCGCTTACAGCATTTATAACACTCACTACACATCCATCATAACAACAGGCCCCCTTAATATTTTGTCAAGTCTTTCCTCCCTTCCCGAAACAATAACTTCTCGGAATCTTAAGCCCTTATTTTACAAGGGTTTCAGACTCCCTTTTTTCCTATCAGGATACCTTCGTATCCGACTTCCTTAAATTTTATCCGGATCCTTTTGTGCTTCCTAAAAGCACCTGGGATTATATCGTGCAGTTCTGGTATCTCGATCTTTCCCTGACGGATTCCATTATGCAGGACTGCTACTCTGTT
>CANDMD010000189.1 GCA_947385725.1 uncultured Lachnospiraceae bacterium
GCCTCATGCCTGATACCCATGCGGGAATGGGAATGCCAATCGGTGGCGTCATCGCCGCAAAGGATGTGATCATTCCCAATGCGGTGGGCGTGGATATCGGATGCGGCATGGATTTCATTCCCACCAATATCCGGGTGGAGGATATCCGTGGGATACAGACAGGAAACGGCACTGTGATCCAGGCCATCATCGGCAGTATCATGAGGGCGATCCCCTTAAACACGGAAAGATATAAGCTTCCCCAGGAGTCCAGGGTGATGGACAGGGCGCAGCAGGAGATGGAGAAGTATGAGCAGAATCCGGGACTGGTGCCCTTGATCAGAGACGGGTATTTCCAGGTGGGAAGCCTGGGAGGCGGCAATCATTTTATTGAGCTCCAGGAGGATCAGGAGGGGTATCTATGCATTATGATCCATTCCGGCAGCCGTCATCTGGGGAAGGCCGTCTGTGACCATTTCCATAAGATGGCAGGGGAACTGAACAGACAGTGGTACAGCGAGGTAAAGGAGGAATACCGTCTGGCGTTTCTGCCTGTCCGGTCGAAGGAAGGGCAGCAGTATATCAACTGGATGAATCTGGCCATGGACTATGCCTTTGAGAACCGCGCCCGTATGCTGGATAAGACCTGTGCCATCGTGAGGGAACTGATCAAGAAGCATACGGGACACACCGTGGAATTCGGGGAGGAGATCAACTGTCACCACAACTACGCGGCGCTGGAAAACCATTATGACGAAAATGTCTGGGTACACAGAAAGGGAGCCACCAGAGTGAGGGAAGGTGAAATGGCTGTGATTCCCGGAGCGATGGGATCCTACAGCTATGTGGTGAGGGGGAAGGGAAACAGGGAATCCTTCTGTACCTCCTCCCACGGCGCAGGAAGGAATTACTCCCGGTCGGGGGCGATGAAGGCATTCAGTGTGGAACAGGTGATACTTGATTTACAGGAACAGGATGTCGTGCTGGGCAAACGCAAGAAAAACGATGTGGCTGAGGAGTGCCGGTTTGCCTACAAGGACATCGACCAGGTCATGGCACAGCAGACGGACATGGTGACACCGGTGAGAAAGCTGAAAACGGTGGGGGTGGTGAAGGGCTGAGTGTCCAAGGCGAAAAGTTTTTCTAAGGTTGAAAAGAGGGTGTGTAAACACACCTCTTTGAACTCAACCTAAGGAAATGTAAGTTTCGCCGGTAAGAATTGCCATTCGGCAATTCTTACCGGTTTGTACCGAGTGTCTGTGCTGCCGCCAAGAGGTGGGCTTCATCCCCTCTTGGCGGCATGGCGGAAATGTAAATGGAAATAATTTATTGAGCGCGGGCATCGGGAGCCACTCCCTGCCCGGCGGTGCCGGCAGCGTGCTGTCCGGTATCCCATAAATATTTCACCAAGCTTAACATGGGGTTAAGGGAATGTGTGATGCAAGGGTTCGAATCCCTTCCGTGTAAACGGTAGCTCAGTGGTAGAGTGCACATGGTTATGGCAAGACTTAAAGTCTGCGGTTCGACTCCGCACTATGAAATACTTTTATCCTGATTTCGGGCGGATCCCGCAGCCCTTTGGAAGAGCGCCGGTAAGGCGCCTGCCGGATGGTGGTGTGAAAAGCCAGATCAGTCCATGGCCCTGAAGGTTGGGGATACCGCTTGCTGGAAGGAGGAACAGCGGTCTGTAAAAGATTTTCCGTCAGACCGTCCTTCCTCCCCACAGCCAGCTGAACGAAGCTTCCGCCAGGGACTGGTGAATGAGGGATAAAAGTATTACAGACAAAAGGAATCGAGAGGAAACAGCCCCGGGGCGGGGCAGGAGACGAAAATGGAGGTATTTATCATGAAATATATCATAAAAGACAATCAGGCAGGATTTGTATTGAAGAACGGCATATTCCAGAAAATGATCACTGCGGGGACGTATCATTTCCCCAAAATGACGGGGTATCAGGTGGTAGTTGAGGAAATGCTGGGAGAGGTGAATTATCTGGATGTTCCTTACCAGGTGCTTTCCAGGGATCCTTTGTTTGTGAAATCCACCGTACATATGGAAATACCGGACGGCTCCGTGGGATTTCTCTACGTGAATGGAAAGCTGGCTTCCTTTGCGGGCTGGAAAGAGTATGTTTTCTGGAATGTGTTTGACCGGTACGAGATCAAGCTTGTATCCATGGAAGAAACGAGGATCGGAGCCGAAGTTACAAAGCATATGCTCACGCTGGTGCCGGAGCAGCTCTACACGGAAGTTTCGGTGGGAGAAGGGGAAACCGGTCTGGTCTACTATGACAATGTGCTACAGGAGCAGCTTTCCAAAGGCGTGTACCGGTTCTGGAAGTATGGTCATGTCATTACCTGCTGCGTGCTTGATATGAAACAGAAGGAGATGGATATTCTGGGGCAGGAGATTCTGACCAAAGATAAGATCGGCATCAGGATGAATGTTGCCTGCATGTACAAAATAAGGGATGCGGTGGAATTTGTCTCTAGGATATCCGACCTGAAAGGGCAGCTTTATCCGGCAGTGCAGCTGGTCATCAGGGAGATCGTGGGCAACTATAAGCTGGATGAGATACTGGAGGCAAAGGAGCAGATTTCCAGGGAGATCTATGAGGCACTGCTGAAAAAAGAGGAAATGTTCTGCGTGAATTTCCTTGCCGCCGGAATCAAGGACATCATTCTGCCCGGTGAGATCAGGGAGATCATGAATTCCGTCCTTGTGGCGGAGAAGACGGCTCAGGCCAACGTGATCGCCAGAAGGGAAGAAGTGGCTTCCACCAGATCCCTGCTCAATACGGCGAAGCTCATGGACGAGAACCAGACGCTCTACAGGCTGAAGGAGCTTGAGTATCTGGAAAAGATCTGCGAAAAAGTGGGGGAAATCTCCGTGAACGGAAGCGCCGGCATCGTGGAGCAGCTGGGAAAAATGATGGGGACGGGACAGCTGCAGTGATATTCTGCGGCTGCCTTGCTGTCCGCTGGCCTTGCTGTCCGGCTGCCTTGCTGTTCGGCTGTTTCTCGGCTGAACGGTAACATCCTGCTCTGCTGCGTTTTATGGATCGGTTCAGATTACCGTAACAGTTCAGCTCTCACATTCCCAACGAGGTGGGCAAGCCCCCTCCTCAGCGTCTGTTTCGCACCCGACGCCGCTTTCGCGGCTCACCTTTTATTTCCGTGTGCAAGCGCCCACGCGCAATCTGTGAATGATTGCATGGCGGAACTGTTACAGATTACCGCGGAAGGGACTTAAAAATGCTGGATAAATATGTATGATAATGATATAATCATAAGTAATTCCGGCTGCGGCAATGCTCGTCGGAAAGGGGGGGCCAAACCGGCCTGAATGTCAGAAGAGGACGAAGGAGGATATGGAATGGAACTGTCAATTTTAAAGAACGAAGAGAAAAGAATGAATTTGATCATGTTCTTGTTTTTGGCCTGTATCCCTTGTGTTGCAATGGGATATGTTCTGTTGTTTAACGGTGGGTCGGCGAGGGACTGTATCGTTCTTGCCATGGTGCTGGCGGATGTCATTGTGAAATTACTGGAAAAGGTGTTGGGAAAGTATGCAAAATACCTGTATATCGCCATATTGCCCATTTGTGGGGTGGTGACCATTGTCTGCGGTAATCCGGCTTCCTATGGAGCCATGGCAGAGGCGTATTTCCTGGTCCTGTTTCTGTCTGTCCCTTATTATGATGTCTCTGTGATAGCTGTCTGTGCGGCTTGTACCGTATTGCCGAATCTGGTCGCATTGTTTGTCTTTCCGGATGCCTACCTTGCCATGTACAGCCTTTCCATCTGGATTTTTATCTGGCTTGTGTATGCCCTTGCGATCCTAGTGGCAGTGTTTATCATACAGCGGGCGCGTTCCCTGTTCCTGACGGTGGAGAGCAAGGAACACGAGGTGGAAGGTCTGCTGGGAAATGTGCGCAAAGCCTTTGAGGGTCTGGAGGAATCGTCGGGGAGAATTTATGATTCCTTACATAATTTTGAGGGCAACACTGCGGAGATCGCCGCGTCTACCAGCCAGATCGCGGACAGCGCGGACCAGCAGATACGACAGGTAAAGGGAAGCCTGGATATTTTCGGTGACCTGAACAGCAAGATTGAGAGTTCGGAGCGTCAGGTCATTCAGACAGTTGAAACCGTGCAGAAGCTGAAGGAGAAGAATGACGAAGGCATTCAGGCCATTGAGGTTCTGCATAAGAAGTTCAAGGAGAATATTGCATCCACACATGTGGCTCTGGAGGGCGTGGAATCGTTGGTACAGAAATCTAATTCCATCGGTGAGATTGTTGTGAGCATCAACCAGATCGCGCAGCAGACAAACCTTCTTGCCCTGAATGCCGCCATTGAAGCGGCAAGAGCAGGGGAAGCCGGAAAGGGATTTGCGGTGGTGGCGGATGAGATCAATAAGCTGTCAAGCGAATCCGCCGCATCGACCCAGAAGATAGACGCTATCCTGAAGGATGTCACATCCACCGTGAATGATGTCAACGGAGTGATGGATAAGAATACCCTGATCGTGGAAGAATCTAACGAAAAGCTGAACGATACGGTTAAAACCTTTGAAAGCATGCTTCACTTTTCCGAAGAGATCATATCGGTGACGGATCTGTTGAAAGAGGAGCTGGCGAATATAGTATCGATCAAAGACCGTCTGTCGGAAGCCATGGAGCAGGTGGAACAGATTTCACAGAGCTCCGTGCTTACCATGACAGAGATCAGTTCGGCGACGGAAGAGCAGGCAGCGGGAGTTACGGATATCATGAAGTCCATGGAGCAGGTACAGAGCGGAATGGAACAACTCTCGGGAGTTTTGCATTCGGCGCCGGAGAAAAATTAAGAGTGAATCAGGAGGATATCATGGGCGTATTATCCGAGTTGGAACCGAAAAACGTATTTCATTTTTTTGAGGAGATAGCGGGGATTCCGCACGGTTCGGGGAATGTGGAACAGATCAGCGATTACCTGGTGGATTTTGCCAGGGAGAGGAATCTTTTCTGGATTCAGGATGAAATGAAGAATGTGATCATTGTCAAGGATGCTGCTCCCGGGTACGAGGAGGAGCCTGCCGTGATCTTGCAGGGGCATATGGATATGGTGGCGGTGAAGAAGCCGGACTGTGGAATTGATATGAGGACGGAAGGACTGCGGTTGGCGGTTGACGGTGATGCGGTCTATGCGGAAGGCACCAGCCTGGGCGGCGACGACGGCATTGCGGTAGCCTATTCCCTTGCACTGCTGGATTCCGATACGATCAAACACCCTAAGCTGGAAGTAATCATCACTGTGGACGAGGAAGTGGGCATGGACGGCGCCAGGGCGATTGACTTATCCATGCTGACCGGAAACAGAATGATAAATCTGGATTCGGAGGACGAGGGGATTTTTCTCACCAGCTGCGCAGGCGGCGCAAGAGTAAAGTGCAGGCTGCCGCTTTCCGCAGAGAAGCGTACAGGGATCGCATATCAGGTGACGGTGGGAGGACTCCTGGGAGGCCACTCCGGCGGCGAGATCCACAAGGAGCGGGGCAACTCCAACTGTCTGTTCGGAAGGCTGCTGAAGAAAGTGTGTGACCGGATTCCGGTCTGTCTCTGTCAGGTGAAAGGCGGACTGGCGGATAATGCGATTCCCCGTGAGACATCCGGAATACTGATGGTGGAGGAACAGGACTGCGATACCTTTATGGAAATCCTTGCCCGGTCGGAGAAGGAGATCAGGGCGGAACTTGTTACAAAGGATCCCGGGTTTTATATCAGGGCGGAGAGCGAAAAGAAAACATGCTGCTGTGCCAGTGCGGCGGAGACAAGGAAAGCGGCGGATTTCCTGATAGCACTGCCGGGCGGCGTACAGGCTATGAGCGCGGATATGCCCGGGCTGGTGGAAACCTCGCTGAATTTGGGAATACTGGCATTTGACGCCGTGGAAAGCGACGCGTCCGGAGACGGGAAGCCGTTTCTGCTGGCGGAATTTTCCGTGCGGAGCAGCGTGGAGAGCGCGAAATATGCGCTGATCGATAAGCTGTATGCCGTGACGGAACTGGCGGGAGGCAGTAATGAGGTCACAGGAGATTACCCCGGATGGGCTTACCGTAAAGATTCCCCCCTGCGGGACAAGATGGTATCTCTGTATGAGAAGATGTATGGAGTGACGCCGAAGGTGGAGGCTATCCATGCCGGCCTCGAATGTGGTATCCTGGGCAGCAAGATCAAGGATCTGGACTGTGTTTCCATGGGGCCGCAGATGACGGCGATCCACACCACGGAGGAGACCCTGAGCATTTCATCCACCGGGCGGGTCTGGGAGTACCTGGTGGCATTACTGGAACAGAAGGACAGCTGAAAGGTTACTGTAATTTAGGAAAAAGAGGATAGTATTATGGGTTTTGACAAAGAAAAAATAAAGCAGATCAGATGGCTGCTGGTTCTGGCGGCAGTACTGGTTCTTGGCATTCTGTACAGCAGCAGCGTGTTTGCCGGAATCCTGTTTGCCTTTCGGATCGCCAGACCCTTTTTATACGGAGGGGTCATTGCTTTTGTGCTGAATCTGCCCATGAAGGCATTTGAGAATAAGCTGCTGCGGAAATGGAAGGGCAAAGCGGCGGTTAAATTGAAACGCCCTGTATGTATGTCATTGTCTGTTGTAGCGGTATTTCTGATCGTCATGATCGTCATCGGCACCGTGGTTCCCCAGGTGACGGTCACGGCTGCGGAGGTGGGGAAAAAGGTTCCCGCTTTTCTGGACAGGGTGACTGAGGAACTGGATAATCTGGCGGTTAATTATCCTGAATTTGCAGAGAAAGTGGAGGAACTGGAGTCACTGGAGATCAATTGGGACACCCTGATGGATACGGTATTCGATTTCTTAAAGAATGGCGCGGGAGACATGCTGACTTCCACAGTCAGTGTGGCCAGCGGTATTATCGGCGGAATTGTCAACATTGTGATTGCATTTATTTTCGCCCTGTATATCCTGGTGCAGAAGGAAAAGCTGGGAGACCAGTGTGCCAGGATTATTTCCGCATATCTGCCGGAGAAGGCGGGGAACAGGATATTGGAGATCTGTTCGCTGCTGCATAAGAATTTCAGCAATTTTATTACCGGTCAATGCCTGGAGGCAGTGATCCTGGGAACCTTGTTTGTAGTCTTTATGACGATTTTCCGTATGCCCTATGCCTTGATGATCGGAGTGCTGATTGCTTTTACGGCGCTGATCCCCATTGTGGGGGCGTTCATAGGCTGTATTGTAGGCGCTTTCCTGATCATGATCGACAATCCACTGTTGGCGTTCTGGTTTGTCATTATGTTCCTGATCATCCAACAGATCGAGGGCAACCTGATCTATCCAAGGGTGGTGGGGAACTCCGTGGGTCTTCCCTCCATCTGGGTGCTTATGGCGGTAAGTCTTGGCGGCAGCCTCTTCGGTGTGGCGGGCATGCTGTTCTTTATTCCGTTGCTGTCCACTGTCTATGCATTGATCCGGGAGAGCGTCAACGGGCGAAATGTGAAGAAAGCAAAGAAGGGGAAATAGGAAGTTACAGGTACAAAGATAATAAAATAGCAAAAATTGAAAAAAATGCTTGCATTTGTTCCGGCGGTGTAGTATACTGTTAAATGTTCACGGGGTGTGGCTCAGCTTGGTTAGAGCGCCGTCTTAGGGAGGCGGAGGTCGC
>CANDMD010000190.1 GCA_947385725.1 uncultured Lachnospiraceae bacterium
AGATCCTGAACTGTGACTGGAGTTCAGACGTGTGCTCTTCCGATCTGGACAGCATGGCGCCGCCGTCCCTTCCTCCGCAAACCCAAGCCGCCTGGCACGATCGGGGCTGAGTCGCCAACAAAAACGCTTGTCAGAGAATAACTTCCCCGACAAGCGTGGATTAGAATCATGTTTCATTGGGAAGGGAGCTTGCCCGCCCCGTTAGAAATATACATACAGAACTATCGCTTACGGTTCATACTGGAATCGTCCCACCAGATCTTTCAGCATATCAGCCTGTCTGGGCAGTTCTTCGGATGCTGCGGCGCTTTCCTCGGAAGTTGCGGAGTTGGATTCCACGACCTCGGCAATCTGGCTGATCCCCTCTGTGATCTGGGCCGCTGCCGTTGCCTGATCCTCAGACGCAACCGCAATCTCCTGCATGGAATCGTTCACCACCTTGGCATTCTCCACAACGGCAAGCAGTGAATTTGCAGTGGCATTTGCCAGCCGGATTCCATCCTCTACCGCAAGGATCGCATTCTGGATCAGATCCTTCGTATTTCTCGCTGCTTCCGAACTCTGATCTGCAAGGGCGCTGACCTGTGTCGCCACAACACCGAAGCCTTTTCCATGCTCCCCTGCCCTTGCCGCCTCGATGGAAGCGTTCAATGCAAGCAGGGCGGTCTGATCAGCCACGTCCTCAATGCTGCCGATGATCACGGCGATCTTGTCCGAGGTCTCCCTGATCTTATCCATTGCTTCCGTGTTATTCTTCATCTGTTCATTGCTCTCCAGGACACGATCGTTCATATCCGCAACGATAGCCCTTGTCTTCTCCGCATTCTGGGCATTTATTTTTATTTTCTCTGAAATCTCCGCAATGGTAGCCGTCAGTTCTTCCACTGCGCTTGCCTGATCCGTAGCCCCCTCCGCCAGCTGCATTGCGGCTCCGGACAGATCCTCTGCGCCCCTTTGGACGCTCTTGGCGTTATTGTCAATATCCCGCATAGCGGAACTTAGAGAAGCGACGATTCCTCTGAAGGAGCGGCTGATCTCCGCGAAATCCCCCTTATAATCCTCGTCTATGGTGATCATGAAATTACCGTCCGACAGTTCCGCAAGATGGTTGTCAATGCTATTGATTACATTTTTCAAATCCTGGACGGTCTGTGTCAGGCTGTTCATCAGCGTAGCCGTCTCGTCATTTACCTCCGGCACAGGCGTAGCGGTGTGCAGGTCGCCCTCTGCCAGAAGTTCCAGTCTTTTTACTACCGTCGAAACAGGATGCACAATCTTCTTGCCCAGAAGGATGCCGCTTCTGACACCATATACCGTAAAGGCAATGACAAAAAGGGCTGTCAGCACCAGTGACAAATAAAACATTCCCAGAAATTCATTCCGTACCGCTGCCACGCCGATACTCCATCCGTCAGTACCGGGAACCGGTGAATAGGCAACTACTTTTGTCACTCCGCCATAGGAATAAGTTCCCGTCCCGTCTGCCCCTGTAATCATGATCTTACAGATTTCACTGTATTTCCTGAGCCTCGGATTGGTATCGCCAAGGGCAATACTGTCTTCAACGCCCACCAGGGACGAATCCAGATCCGCGATGGTGATGCCTTTGGAATCGAGCATGAACGCCGTACCGCCCTCGCCCACCTTGATAGAACGCATAATATCGTTCAATGATTCCCCGTTCGGCACATAGACGACGGCACCCACCGGAGTGGTATTGGGGATACCGCCCTCCCACAGGGGAGCGGCCACGGCATAGGATACGGATTGCGTCACTTCGCTGTATGTAGGTGTGGATATGTATGTATTACCTTTCATGGCCTCCGCAAAAAAAGGCCTGTGGATGAAATATAGCTTAAAATGGAAGTGATCACTCCCAGTACGATGCAGCAGATCATGATAGTCCGCGCAAAACTTGAAGAAATTTTCTTTTCGATACTGATGAATTCTCCGCTTTTTTTCCCTTTCGATGGTTTCTCCTGTTGTTTGTTACTGTTTTCACTTTGCATAAATGCCCCCGTTCCTGGCAACCTCATAGAAAGCTTTCAAGTAATGATATATCCATATTATGTGTATCTCCGAAGCACCATATTTTTTATTAAATATTATAGCACCATTAGACAACATTGACTACATTTATTTATAATTGATTTATTGTTTATGCAAAAGCAACAAAACAAGGCATAATCTGGACACACAAAGATCCCCCAGGCGGCACTTCGTAGAATGCTTCGCATTCTTCCCTGACCAAGACGTAATTTCCTGTAATATCAAAAAAGGAGACGTGCAGACCCACGTCTCCTTTTTGATATTTAACCTTTCACACTTCCCATAGCCACGCCCTGAACAATGAACTTGGAAAGGATCAGATAGATCACCACAACAGGCAGTATGGAAAAAGCCACCATCACATACACCTGCCCCATATCGAATTTCAGGAAATCCGCGCTCCTCAGCTGGGCGATCAGGATGGGCAGGGTCTTTCTCTTGTCCGAGTTCAATATCAGTGCCGGAGTAAAGTAATTATTCCAGCTGGACACAAAGGTAAAGATTGCCTGTACGGCAATGGCTGGTTTCATCATCGGTATCACAATGGTATTAAAGGTCTTGAACTCTCCCGCCCCGTCGATCCTTGCCGATTCCACAATGGCCAGCGGCAGCGCACTCTCCATATACTGCTTCATGTAAAAGAAAGTAATCGGAGCGGCTATTGCCGGCACGATCAGCGGGATCAAAGTGTCCATCAGGTGCATCTTGTCGACCAGCTGTACAAATCCCAGCGCCGTTACCTGTGTAGGTATCATCATGATCATCAAAATGAAGGTGAACATGAATTTCTTCAGTTTGAAATCATAAGCGTGGATGGCGTAAGCCGTCATGGAGGAGAAATAAGTGCACAGCACCGCGCTCAGCGAAGATACGATCAGGCTGTTCATCAACCCGTAGAATACCGGCAGTGTGCCGTGCAGCACCCCGTTCATGTTCTTTGCCAGAAAATTGCCGGGGATCGGCGTAAAACCTCTCTGCAGGTCAGCATGGGACCTGGTGGCATTTATGACCAGGATATAAAACCAACAAAGGCAGAGAAAGGATATGATTGCCAATATGACATAGGCCAACGCCCTCCTGACATGGATGTTCATCCCTTTTTTCAACTGTTGTCCGCTATTGTTTGCCATAGCTATGCCTCCTTCCTGTTAGAGAAACGGTACACCAGCATGCTCAGAGCCGCCGTGATAATGAACAGGAACACGGAGAGGGCGCCGGCAAGGCCATAATTCTTGCTGAACAGATGCTTGTTTAAATACATGATAAGCGTCATTGAGGATCTCATGGGATCACCGGTACCATTGGTCAGGATCTGAGGCACGTCAAACATTTGAAGGCCACCGATCAGGGAAGTGATCATCACATAGATCAGGATAGGCTTAAGCAGAGGCAGCGTGATCCTGAAAAACACCTGTGCGGAGGTGGCTCCGTCCACTTCCGCCGCCTCGAAGAGTGCCGTGTCGATCCCCATCATGCCTGCCATGAGCAGTATTGTGGTATTTCCGAACCACATGATAAAATTCATAAAGGCCACCAGGCCCCTGGCGCTGCCCGCATGGGACAGGAAGCTGTAGGGACTGTCCAGGATCCCTGTCTGCATCAGGATGGAATTGACAGGCCCGCCATCGGAAAACAGCGTAAAAAACAGCATGGAAAACGCAGATGCCATGATCAGGTTCGGCAGATAAATCACCGTCTTAAAGAACCGTGTCCCTTTTAACCGCATCCTGGTGTCGGAAAACCATGCCCCCAGAAGCAGGGAAACAATGATTTGAGGTACGAATCCCAATATCCACATGATAAATGTATTCTGGGCATAGACCCACATATCCCCGTTGGTCAATATGGTCTTGTAGTTATCGAATCCTATGAAGTTCGGTCCCACCTGCATAAGACCCTGGCGGTAATTCTCAAAAAAGCTGTTGTAAATGGTAGTCACCAAAGGAACCAGCTGAAATATTATGTATACCAGCACAAAGGGGATCAAAAAGATATATCCCCATTTATTGTAGCTGACGACTTTTCCTCTCTTTATTTTTCCGCTCATAGTTACCTCCCTGCTGCATCTTTGCTTTCGCCCGATATCACAGAACCCGAAGCAAAAGCCGATTTCCGCGGCATTCTGCTGCCGGCTCTGTGAGTGATTGCGGGCCTGCCCAACCGAGCAGGCCCGCACGCCGCATATCTTCCGTTTTCCTGTGCCGGACAAACCGTAAACCGTCACCGGGATCAGTGGGTCAGTCCGGGGTATTTCTCTTCCACTGCCTTATAGAAAAGCTCTAATGCCTCTTCCAGGGTAGCGTTTCCGTCGAAATAGTTCTTCATGGCCTTCTGGAATTCTTCGTTACATCCCTGGTCATATGCACCCTGATTGCTCAGGTCAACCTTCTCGGCGCCTGCGCAGAACATGGGCAGAGGGTTCTGGCCTCCCAGCACCTTGCTGAAATATTCTACTTCCTTGCCGCTCTCGTCCTTAATCTTCTGTTCGCCGCTTGCCAGAGCCTCCATGGCAGGCTTATTGTTTACAAAGTCATTATCTGCCACAACAATGTCTGTCATGACCGCTTCGTTTGTGGTCATCTGGAGAATGATATCCTTTACCAATGAGGAATTGTCGGTTCCGTTTGCCGCGCAGATCCAGGTGCCGCCCCAGAAGAATCCCTGAGGGCCAGCTGCCGCTCCCCAACCGCCGTTGGTGGCTATAGCCCCTTCCGTTCCTGCGGACATGGAGAAATCAATGAACCATGCGGGACCAAAGTAGCAGAACACCTTACCTTCCTCAAAGAAGCCTGCGCTCCAGTCATTGCTCCACAGATCATAAGTGTTTGTCTGTCCTGCGTCTACCATAGCTTTGGAAGATTCCACCCATGCCATAAGGTTGGCATCGATATTGATCTTGCCGTCAACCACCCACTTGCTGGTCACGTTGTTGGAGTAGACACGATAGCTGTCGTTCACGGAAGACATCATATAATATCCTGCCTCCTGCATCTTGGCTGCCGTCTCTGAGAACTTATTCCAGTCGGAAAGATAGCCCTGCACTACATCGGGATCGTCACTGCCCAGAATTTCTTTCGCAATGTCGCGCCTGTAGATCAATACGCCGGGACAACCCTGCCATGAAACGCCCTTGATATTGCCGTTGGAGTCGGTAACCACATCCTTGGTGTACTGATACTGATTGGCCAGGTCTGCGTCTGTGATCCCCAGCGAAGATACAGGTACTGCATACTCTGTGTCCACATACTTTAACGCATAGTCGGCTTCGATGAGGAAAATGTCAATCTTGTCATCCACAGCCGCGGATGCCTGGTTCAACAGGTTCTCATCCAGCTTGTTCTGGTATGCGTTGTTCTCGTTGGGGGTAATGTTCCACTTGACGGTCACATCCCCGATCTTTCCGGTGGTCGCATCCACAATCTGGTAACCGGGATAATGATCTTCCACACGGCTCTTGAACTCCTCATTCCAGCAGGCGATATTCAGGACTTTACCACCGTCGGAAATGGAAACCTTTCCCCCGTCTGCCGTCTGGCCGCCGCAGCCCGTCAACATGGTAACCAGTGTTGCTGCCGCTAAGATAGTACTCATGATTTTTTTTTTCATAGTATAACCTCCCTGTCTGTATGTTTGCTTTGTCTGCATGTTTGCATTTATTTGGATGCGCGGGTGAAGCCCACACACAAATGCCTAAATTTTTGCTACCGACCTGCCTTCGATCACCCTGCCGGATATTGTGATATGTTCGATCAGAGTGCTCTTTGGTCTTTCGATCAGGCTTACCAGCTGCCTGGCCGCCACACAGCCGATCTGTTCCGTATCCTGCCGCACGGTTGTCAGCTTCGGCTCCAGATGTCTTGCCGCCCGGATGCCATCATAACCCGCAATGGAAATATCCGACGGTATGCGCAGTCCCCTTTCCCGGATCGCATTGATTCCCCCAAAGGCGGCAAAATCATCCGGATACAGGATACAGGTGGGCGGATCCGGCAGATCCAGCAGTTCGTTTGTCACCTGGTATGTTGTGTGAGTGTCCCTGTAGGCGGCCTCGCGGATATATTCGTCGGGAATTTCCATCCCCAGCTGCTCCGCCGTCCGGTAAAAACTGCTGAGGCGGTTGGTGGTTACCGCCGAAGGCGCCCCATGGATATAAGCGATCCTGCTGTGACCGCAGTCGTGTATGTACTCCAGAAGTTCCCGGATCCCGCCCACATTATCGGACACAACCCCGATCCTGTCGTTAAAAAGATGGTCGATGGTCACTACCGGGATATCACTCTGTACCAGTTCGATGACTTCCGGGTCGTGGAAATCAATACAAGCCAGCACCACGCCGTCAAATCCTCTGTAGCGGCTGTGCTCCAGGTAAGACATTCTGTTTTCCCTCTCCTTGCAGCAATTGATAAAGGTAATGTCATACCCGAATTTTTCAACTGTACGCTTAAAGCTGTCCAGCACTGCCGAAAAATAATCGTGGGTCAGACCGCTCATTGCTTCGTCCACGAACAGCACTCCGATTCCGTATGTGCGCCGGGTCTTCAGTGCCCTGGCGGAAGAATTTGGCGAGTATCCTAATTCTTTTGCCACTTTTCTGATATATTCTTTTGTCTCTTCGCCGATATCCGTGTGGTTGTTCAAGGCCTTACTTACTGTAGCTACCGATACCCCGCATATCTTGGATATATCTTTCAAGGATGCCATACATTTTCCTTTCCAGAGCCGGCACTGTCGGAAAACCGGGTTCTTGATGCTGTTTTTGCAAATTTGTCATAACTTAATCGTTTTCGTAGTTTTAATATACAACACTTCTGCAAAATTTGCAACATTTTTATTCATATTTTTTTAAGAAAATCTCTTTTTTGTTCAATATCTCTGACTTTATGTGCTGCATTTTGTGCATTATATCTTTCTTCATAACTATTGCTTTTTGGCGCTTTCTTATGTATAATCCAAATTAAGTCATATGTGCTTAAACGTTTTCGACAGGGTTGATATTGTACATACGCGCCTTATAAAGCGGCGCAGAAATGAGGGAAATATGAAGTTTGGTTATTTTGACGATACAAATCAGGAATATGTTATCACTACCCCAAGGACGCCCCTTCCCTGGATCAATTACCTTGGCTGCAGGGAATTTTTCAGCCTGATCTCCAATACCTGCGGCGGCTATTCGTTTTACAAGGACGCAAAGCTTCTGCGGCTGACCCGGTACCGTTATAATAATGTGCCCCAGGATGTGAACGGCAAATATTTTTATATCAAGGACGGCGATACGGTGTGGAATCCCGGCTGGCAGCCATCCAGAACCGAATTGGACAGTTACGAGTGCCGCCACGGCATGGGGTACAGCCGTTTCATCTCCTCCAAAAGTCAGGTGAAAACTTCTCTCCTGGCTTTTGTTCCCATGGAAGACAATTGTGAGATCACAAAAGTCACGATCACAAACGAGTCCTCCGGCAGCAAAAGGCTTTCCGTCTTTTCTTATGTGGAATGGTGTCTGTGGAACGCCGATGACGACATGAAGAACTTCCAGCGCAATCTAGATCGGAAGAGCGTCGTGTAGGGAAAGAGTGTTC
>CANDMD010000191.1 GCA_947385725.1 uncultured Lachnospiraceae bacterium
TCCTTTACCTGGAGAATGAACTGACACTTGACATCAACGGCACAAGCACGACCTTCCCCGCAGGTACTTATTATGGAGAGATCGAGCAGGCTCAGCTGGAAGCGGACGGATTCCCTATCACCGTTTGGGATCCCACGGCGGATGGCGGAGTGGGATCAGGCGACGGCTTTGACGGCTGGTATGATCCGGATCAGGCAGTGAAATATCTGGATGCGGCAATCGCTGAGCTGCAGCAGGTCGGCGTGGAGGTTTCCGCAGAGCAGCCCATCAATTTAGATGTGCCCTATGCTACGTACAATGAAGGCATTACTAACAGATGCAACGTTTACAAGCAGACCATCGAGAAGGTGTTTGGCGGGAAGGTTATCATTAACCTGATTCCCTTCGATGAGGCTACAGCCTACAGCCATTCCTACTATCGTATCAACACGGGTAGTGAAGGAAACTATGACATTACCGTCGGTACTTCCGGCTGGGGTCCTGACTATGGTGATGCCCAGAGCTACCTTGATACCATCCAGCCTTACGGCTATATGAACAAGAATATCGGTTTACATTAAAAGTGTAGCAGGAAATGAAAGCACTGATGGAAGTGCGGAGGAGTCTCACTTCTCCGCACTTCCTGTATAAAGATGGAATGGGGGCGCTCCATAGAATGAAAATCATTCTGGAATGAAGATCATTCCACAGAATAAGAGGGCATTTCAGGAAGGGTGAGAATGTGGCAAAATATATACTGCAACGAATTATAAAAGGCATACTTTCTGCGGTCTGCGTGGTAGTACTTATCATGATACTTGTGTATTCCCTGATGAACAGGGAAAATATCTTTGCGGGCGACAGCAACTACACCAAGACCCAGAGCAATGCGAGAATAACCTATGAACAGAGCCGGTATGAGGTCTTTGGCTATGTGGACTATGTGAATTATTCCGAATACATTGTGGAGCTGGCACAGAACGGGGAACTGGACGAGGAGACAAGACCCGCTGCGGCGCTTGTGGGACCGACGCCGGAAAAGGATTCTGAGATCGCAAGTGAATATATTCAAAGATTTACGGATGAATACGAAGCCAAAGGCTATACTGTTACCCGGCTGGATGCAGACAAAAAGAGTAACGGACAGGTGAAGGACGGAGGACATGCCACTGTCTTTGCGATCAGGGAAAGAACCCTGCCTGACCGTGTGATTTCCTATTTTACGAGAATGTTCTTCATCGATAATATACATTATGTGCCTGAGGGCACGGACATCGGAGAACGGGGACTGACCTTTACGCTCCATGATCCGCTTTACGGCGGGGATAAATTTTCGCCCGCTATCATCGGAAACGGAACAAAACATAAATATCTGTTGTATTTTGATAATAAATTCCCCTGGCTTCATCAGAATCTCCTGACGCTGAATCTGGGAGAATCTTACACTGTGAATCGCGGCGTTGATGTGTTTGAGACCATGACTGCGTCTCAGGGCACTTATGTACTGAGCACCGTCAGCTATCCCACGGGACATGTGGAGGAGAGCGCAGACGACCTGCATACAGCCACATACGCACAGGGCTCCCTGGAAGTGAGCGAGATGTACGCTGCCCGGTTTACAGACGATTACACCAATACGGTCACCACAAAGGGGAGCATGTCAAAAATGGGATATTCCTTTGTGATCGGTATCATTTCGACTATAATAGCCTATATTCTGGGGCTTCCCATTGGAATTACAATGGCCCGGTTTAAAAATGGCCTTCTGGATAAAATTGGCACCATGTATATCATATTTATCATAGCGGTTCCTTCCCTGGCGTATATTTTCCTGTTTAAGGCCATTGGCGGAAGCGTGTTCAAGCTGCCCACCCTGTTTGATATGGATTCCGGCAGCAAGCTGATGTTCATCCTGCCCATTGTGTCCCTGGCTTTGCCCAGCATCGCCAATCTGATGAAATGGATGCGGCGATATATGATCGACCAGATGAACAGCGAGTATGTAAAGTTTGCCAGGTCGGGGGGCTTAAGCGAGACGGAGATTTTCACGAAACATATCTGGAAGAATGCGGTGATCCCCATTGTCCACGGCATTCCGGCAAGCATTCTCACCGCCATGACGGGGGCGATCATTACAGAGCGTGTATACTCGGTTCCCGGCGCGGGTAATCTGCTGACCCAGGCGATCAATAAATACGATAACGGCGTGATCGTGGGCGTTGCCCTGTTCTATGCGCTGCTGACGGTAACCTCCATTATTCTGGGAGATATCCTGATAGCCAGTGTGGATCCCAGGATCTCATTTACGTCAAAAGGCAGATAACAATTTTGAAAGCAGTGCGCTTTCAAATATTGAGTTGATGCCCGCTTCAGCGGGCAGGAGGGTGTAGATATGTACGAAGAATTAAAGAGAAGTACCGGCCTGAAGAACGAGGAGTTATTCGGTCAGGTGGAGCATAGTGATACGGAGTCGGAGAAAATAGCGGCTCCCAGGTATTCCTACTGGAAGTCGGTATTCCGCGTATTTTTCCGGAATAAAGTAAATGTTGTAATATTGAGTTTTCTGCTGTTTGTGATCGCTTTTGCATACATTTATCCTGCGGTAACGCACTATGACCCTTATGCCAATCTGCTGGATCCCAATGCAAAGCATCTGTCTCCGGGGGATGCCATAGAACATTTCGGGTTCGGCATCAAGTGGATCCTTGGGTCAGGAGCCTCCGGCGAACCTACCTTTGACGCGGTCTGGAACGGGGCGCAGATCTCCATTTCCCTGGCCTTTATCTGTGCGGCCATCAATATGGTCGTCGGTGTATTGCTGGGAGCGATCTGGGGATTTTCCAAAAAAGTGGATATGATCATGATGGAGGTGTACAATATCATCGGAAATGTGCCTATGATCCTGATTATATCGGTGCTGTCCATGCTGTTTTCCCCTACCTTCTGGACAATGGTGTTTGCACTCACCATTGTGGGATGGCTGAGTATTGCATATTTTATCCGTACTCAGGTGTTGATCATCCGTGACAGGGAATATAACCTGGCGTCCAGATGTCTCGGCACGCCTACCATAAAGATTGCTTTGAAAAATATTTTACCCTTCATGACTTCCGTCATCGTTACGCTGCTTGCCACGGAGCTTCCCTCCTATATTTCCTATGAGGTGTTCCTGGCTTACATCGGAATGGGTATGAGCGAGATGTCGCTGGGACGTCTGATCTACGCGGCTGAGGCGGCCATGGTGACGCCGGGATGGGAGCTGGAATTTTGGGGACCCGTAGCCGTTGTGTCCATTATTACGATCGTACTGTATGTGGTGGGACAGAATCTGGGTGACGCATCCGATCCCCGGACACATATGTAAAGCGTGAGAAGAACTTTTAAAGTCGTCCCATCATAGGATGGGACGACAAGAAGTTCCAAATCTCACGCTGAAGAATGCCAAGAGCGGGCATTCTTCCCATTGATATGAGCCGCAGCGGGGCTGCGGCATGGAGGTTAGAATGGATAATAGGAAAGTATTGTTGTCTGTCCGGGATCTGGAGGTAAAGTTCCGTGTCCGCGGACGGATCCTGAATGCGATTCGGGGGATATCCCTTGATATTTATGAGAATGAATCCATCGCCATTGTGGGCGAATCCGGATCGGGCAAATCTGTTTTTACCAAAACCTTTGCCGGTATGCTGGATTCCAACGGATTTATTAATAAAGGACATATTATTTTCGGGGATGAGGAGCTCTCGGATACGCATGTGCCCTTAAACGACAGGGCGCGCCGCAGTATTGATTCCTTCCGGGAAAAGCTGGATGAGTTCTCACGGCTGGAGCCGGGGGCGCCCGTATACCGGGAACTGCTTGCCCTTCAGGCGGAGAAAAGAGACCGCTCTATGATCAGTGAGGAGGACAGGGTTGAGCTGGAAAAGGAATTGAAGGAGCTGCGGTTCCAGCGGACGGAGGTCTATAACCGGAAGACGGCGATGGATCATACCAGAGACAGGGAGAAGATCAAGGCGGCCCAGGAGACGATCTCCAGGCTGGATGCCCAGATTAAAGAACTGGAAAACCGCAATAAGGAAGAACTCCGCAAGCGTAAGGAAGCCGCCGAGCATGATACGGAATATCTGGCACAGTATGCAAGGCGGGAGGCGGAGCTTAAGGAGAAATATGAGCAGCTGACCCGCGGAGGGCTCTCCCAGGATGTCTCGGACAGAAATGAGAAGCTTGCAAAGGAAATATACCTTTCCGTTGCCAGAGGCGATTTCAGACGCCGCAGAAGGGTCACGAAGAAGCTGCTGGCAGCCTTTAAGGAGGCAATGAAGCTGGGGATCGACTGGAAGGATGAAGCCCAGCATAACAGCATTTACGACGGCATTACACCGAGAGTGAAATATATCAGCGAGACCGGCAGTGAGCTGGTGGGCAGCTGCATCGTGGATCTGGCGTCCATACAGTTCCCGAAGGACTGGGCGCAGATCCGTGGGCGGAGGATCGCTACCGTATTCCAGGATCCCATGACGTCCCTAAACCCTATCATTACCATTGGAAAGCAGATTTCCTCCGTCATATTAAAGCATCAGAACTGTTCTGAGGCGCAGGCCAGGGTGCAGGCGCTGGATCTGATGCAGAAAGTGGGGATTCCCGATCCTGCCGGGCGCTATGACGACTATCCCTTCCAGTACTCCGGCGGTATGCGCCAGCGTATTGTCATAGCCATCGCCCTTTCCTGCCAACCTAAGATCCTGATCTGTGATGAGCCTACCACTGCTCTGGACGTGACGATGCAGGCACAGATCCTGCAGTTGATCAAAGACCTGCAGAAGGTGTTCAACTATACGATAGTCTTTATCACCCATGACCTGGGCGTGGTGGCCAATATTGCCGACCGTGTGGCGGTCATGTACGGAGGGCAGATCATTGAGGTGGGCACGGTGGAGGATGTATTTTATGATCCCCGCCATCCCTATACCTGGGCGCTGCTGTCTTCGCTGCCCCAGCTGGCGGAGCGCAACACGGAGCTGTATTCCATTACCGGTACGCCGCCGTCCCTTTATAATGAGATCACGGGAGACGCCTTTGCCCCCCGGAATCCATATTGCATGAAAATTGATACCTTGCTGGAACCGCCCATGTTCCAGGTCAGCGATACGCATTTTGCCAAGACATGGCTTTTGGATCCTGACGCGCCGAAGATTGAGAAGCCGGCCGCGATCCGCAATCTCCATGAACGGCTCATGCAGGAATACCATATTCAGGGGGTGTGATTGTGTCAAATAATAATACAAATGCAAAAGAAAATTCCGCCGCCGTTTTTCCCGAGCATGGACCGCTGGATGAAAACGGAAGAGAGATTCTGCTGTCGGTCAAAAACGTAGATATCACTTTCGGAAAAAAGGACAATGCGGTCAAGGCCGTGCAGAATGTTTCCTTTGATATTTACAAGGGAGAAACCTTTTCCCTGGTAGGGGAGTCCGGATCGGGCAAGACCACCGTGGGACGGGCAGTGATCCGTGTCAATCCGCTGGCAGGCGGCGAGATCCTGTATAAGGGTGTCCGCATTTCAGGCAAGATTCCCCATGCGCTGGACCGCAAGGTGATCCGGAATATCCAGATGGTGTTCCAGGATCCGGCGGCTTCCCTGAACGACAGGGCCACGGTGGATTATATCATTTCCGAGGGACTGTACAATTTCCATCTCTATACCGGCAAGGCGGACCGCCAGCAGAAGGTGGAAAAGATGATCGGTGAGGTAGGGCTTCTGCCGGAGCATCTCACCAGATATCCCCATGAGTTTTCCGGCGGGCAGCGTCAGCGTATCGGGATCGCCCGCGCCATGGTCATGGAGCCGGAGCTGGTGGTGGCGGACGAGCCCATCTCCGCGCTGGATGTGTCCATCCGGGCGCAGGTGCTGAACCTGATGAAAAAGTTCCAGCGGGAAAAGGAGATCACATATCTCTTTATCGCCCATGATCTTTCCGTGGTACGGTTTATTTCGGATCGTATCGGCGTAATCTATAAGGGTAAGATTGTAGAGATCGCTGAGTCGGAGGAGCTTTTTAACTTCCCCCTGCATCCTTACACGCATTCCCTGATCTCGGCGATCCCCATTCCGGATCCCAGGCTGGAGAAAAATAAAGTGCTCTATACCTACGATCCATCCATGCATGATTACAGTGAAGAGCAGCCGGAGCTTGTATGCATCGGCCATGAACACTATGTGTATGGAAGCAAAAAGGAGATCGAGGAGTATAAAGCGATCAGGGATAAGGGTGAGCCTGTGAAATCCATTACCATTGATTTTTCCGGTTCAGCGGGTACGTGCAATACACAGGAGACGGCGGCCTCCGAGGAGGAGATCCAGCTTCCGCCTGTCCATGATACGGGATCCTTCCTGTATAAGATTTTGTCCTTCTTCCTGCCCATACCCGGCCTGATCGCAGCCTTCCTTTTCAGGCGCGTCAATTATATCCGCAATTACAAGGCATGTAAGAAAGGCGCTGTTGCCGGTCTGATCACATTTGGGGTGATCGTTTCGATCTTCCTGCTGCTGATACTGCTGGCGTATCGATGATGTATCGCTGTCTGATGCGGGATGCGAAGCAGTTCTCGTGATTGAAACGTGGAAATATCATTTGGAAATCATATATGCGGACATATGGCGCACGGGGGTTTATGGCTTCCGTGCGCCCTGTCAGTGTGTCCTACAGGTACACGCTCAAAACGAATACAACGCCCGCTGTTCACATGCGGCCACAATAGAACAGGAGAATGAATTTGAAAGAAACCAGAACTGGAGGCAGGGGCAGAGACCTTCCTCATCCCAAACCAGTGAATAAGATTGAACTTCCCACAGGGCACAGGCGGCTGCGGCTGACCCTGGCTGCCGTATTTCTGATGGCGGGGGCGTTTTTGATCGCTTACAGTGTGGGAAAACTGTCGTCGAAGGAGCCCGGGTGGAGTGAGATCCAGGTCAGTTCTTCCGAACTGAATTGCAGCGGTGATTTTGTATTCCTGTATTGCCTGGGGGAGGGAGAGACTTCCGCCACGGAGGAAAATAAAGAGATCACGGCATGCTATACTTCAGCCACAGAGTATGCTTTTCGGATGTTCACAAATGATGTGGCATATGAGAACATCCGTAATATGTATTATATCAGCCGCCATCCCAATGAGGAGATGGAGATAGATGCTGTCCTGTATCAGGCGTTTTCCCTGATCAGGGAATCCGGGGACAGGAGCCTGTACCTGGCTCCTGTCTATGAACAGTATAACGGATTATTCCACTGTACGGAGGAGTATCAGACCGTGGAATATGACCCTTACCTGAATCAGGAGCTGGCGGATTATTATGCCGCCATAGCCGGTTTTGCCAATGATGCGGCAATGGTGAACATAGAGCTCCTCGGGGAGAACAGGATCTGTCTGCGGGTGGCTGACGAGTATCTGGCTTTTGCCGCGGAGAATGAGATTGAGAGCTTTATTGACTTTTACTGGATGAAAAATGCCTTTATCATAGACTACCTGGCGGATGAGATACTTGCCGCGGGCTATTCCAGGGGCAGATCGGAAGAGCGTCGTGTAGGGAAAGAGTGTTCTGTTGGGTGT
>CANDMD010000192.1 GCA_947385725.1 uncultured Lachnospiraceae bacterium
GATCCTGAACTGTGACTGGAGTTCAGACGTGTGCTCTTCCGATCTACGATAGCGTGGGGCTTTTATGCCCTGGGAGTGGTGCATTTCGTACATGGCTGGGTGTACCGGATCATTGACAGCTTTGACTATAATCTGGGGCTGAAGATCGTCTGGGTGATCCTGGCGCTGGTGCTGGTGGATTATGTCATACAGCTTCTGAAGGTGTTCCATGTCAATGTGAGAGAAAAATTTGAACAGCTTCGAAGACTGGTATTGAAATAGCGAGGGAAATATGCCAGTCATAAATTCTGCCACGCTTCCATATCTTTTAAAAAAGGTTTTTCTGAAGAAAAGAATGTGGGGTGTGGCATTTTTATGTCAAGGATAAAAAGAAAGATCGCCCTGGCAATGGCGGCGGTAATCTGTATGTGTATGCTTCCGGCGGCAACGGCAATGGCGGAGGTGGCAGTTTCCTCTCCCTCCGTCATCCTCATGGAAAGTTCTACCGGACAGGTGATCTATGAATCAAATTCTACGGAGAGAAGAAGTCCGGCCAGCATCACAAAGATCATGACACTGCTGCTTACCTTTGAGGCGCTGGACGCCGGAAAGGTGAGCCTTACGGATCAGGTGATGGTCAGCGAGCATGCAAGTTCCATGGGCGGTTCCCAGGTATACCTGGCGGCAGGGGAGGTACAGACGCTGGAAACCATGATCAAATGTATTGTGGTAGCCTCGGGAAATGACGCCAGTGTGGCGGTGGCGGAGCATATCGCGGGCAGTGAGCAGGCATTTGTGGATATGATGAATGAGAAGGCCATGGAACTGGGAATGGTGGATACCCACTTTGAGGACTGCTGTGGGCTTTCCGATTCTGACGAACATTATTCCTGTGCCAGGGATGTGGCGGTCATGTCAAGGGAACTGACGGTAAATCATCCGGATATATTTCACTATACTACCATCTGGATGGAAGACATTACCCATGTGACAAGGCAGGGAACCTCCACTTTCACCCTGAGCAGTACCAATAAGCTGCTGAAGCAGTATCAGTGGACCACAGGGCTGAAAACAGGTTCTACCAGCAAGGCGAAATTCTGTATATCCGCTACGGCTACCAAGGATGGCATTGATTTAATAGCAGTTGTTATGGGAGCACCGGATAAGAATATCAGATCTCAGGACGCCCAGGCGCTTCTGACTTATGGCTTTGCCGTCTGCAATCTGTACATAGATGAGAATCAGGATGCATTGCCGCCTGTGGCCATAGAAGGTGGCGTGAAGGAGGAGGCTGCCGTAAGGTATCAGGGAGAATTCCGCTATCTGGATGTGAAGGGCAGTGACCTGGGCGGCGTGGAAAAGGTGACAGACTTCCCGGAGTCGATCCAGGCTCCTGTGGAGGAAGGTGCGGAGGCAGGAAAGGTGAGATACCTTCTGAACGGGACAGAGATAGGCAGTGTGCCGGTGCTTTTTGCAGAGAGTGTGGGGAAGGCCGGATTTGGGGATTACCTGAAACAGGTGGTGGGCTTTTTCCTTCTTTGATCATACCTTCTCTGAAAAGAAAACATAGCCAATTGCGAGAGTCTGTCCGTCAAATGGGGGCTTTGCAGTTACCCTGAAAAACAACAGGAAAGAATACGATGCAACAGGAGTAACAATGATAGATGTGATAGTTTCTATAATATGCATGATTGCAATAATATGTATCTGGATCATGCTGTATGACAGCAACCGTTTTGTAATCAGGACGCATGTGACAGCAGATGAAAGAATCCGCAAGCCTCTGCGCGCAGTTGTGCTTGCGGATTTACATAACAAATGCTATGGAAAGGAAAATATGAGGATTCTGGAAGCAGTCAGGGAGTGCAGGCCGGACTGTGTTTTCATAGCGGGTGATATGCTTACCGCCAAGCCGGGGAAAAGCTTCGAGACGGCGTTGCATGTATTGGAGGAACTGGCAAAGGATTACCCCATATATTATGGAAACGGCAATCACGAGCACCGTCTGAAGCTGTACCCTGACAGCTACGGGGATATGGCGCAGCGGTATGAAGCAGCCTTGCGGGAAGCGGGGATAGAGCGTTTGGTAAATTCCCATATCTCCCTGCAGTCCCATGGAATCACTGTCTACGGCTCGGAAATAGACAAGTTCTATTACAAGAGGTTTAAAGTACAGCACATGGAGCCGGATTACCTGGAACAGCTTCTGGGGGCGCCGGATCCCGGTGTTTACAATGTGCTGATCGCCCATGATCCCGATTATTTCCCACAATATGCGGAATGGGGGGCTGATCTGACCGTTTCGGGGCATGTGCACGGGGGGATCGTCAGGGTTCCCTTCTGGGGAAAGGGGATCGCGTCCCCCAATATAAGGCTGTTTCCCCGATATGACGGCGGACTGTTCCATGAGAAAGGGAAGACCATGCTGCTGAGCAGGGGACTGGGAATACATACGATCCCTTTCCGGTTGTTTAATCCGGGAGAACTCTGGGTCGTGGACTTCCAGCCGAAGGAGGACGTCCCGCCCATGGAATAATTCCCGCAATCAGCGATTACATGGCTGGACTGTTTCTGGATATATGGTGAATGTATGTTCTTTCTTGCAATATGGCAAAAAAATCGGTACAATAGACAACGTGTGAAAAAGCCTCGCGGGAGCGGGCGGCAACAGGAAAGGTACATATATTGAGATGGCAATTCCCGTAAAACTTGAAGTGTTTGAGGGTCCGCTGGATCTTCTGCTTCATCTGATAGACAAAAATAAAGTTGACATTTATGATATTCCCATCGTTGAGATCACGGAGCAGTATCTGGATTACATCAGGCAGATGGAACAGAGTGATATGAATGTGATGAGCGAATTTCTGGTCATGGCGGCAACCCTGATTGATATTAAATGCCGCATGCTTCTTCCCAAGGAAGTAAATGAAGAGGGGGAAGAGGAAGATCCCAGGGCGGAACTGATCCAGAAGCTGCTGGAATACAAGATGTACAAGTTTATGTCCTATGAGCTTCGCGACCGTCAGGTGGACGCAGCCAGAAACCTGTATCGGGAACAGAACCTTCCGGCGGAGGTGGCGGCCTACAGGCAGCCCATCGATTATGAGGAGCTGATGGGTGACATGACCCTGAACAGGCTACACGAGATCTTTAAGTCCGTGGTGCGCAGGCAGGAGGACAAGATAGACCCCATCCGCAGCCAGTACGGCAATATTGAGAAGGATGAGATCGACATGGACGTGAAGATGCTTTATGTGGAGGCCTACGCCAGGGAGCACAGAAATTTCAGTTTTCGGAAACTGCTGGAGAAGCAGTCCAGCAGAATGGAGATTATAGTCACTTTCCTGATCATACTGGAACTGATGAAGACCGGGAAGATCACCATCAGCCAGGAGCATATTTTTGACGATATCATCATTACCGCCGCCTGAAATCAAAGATCCCGCAGAAAGCTTACGGGGGTTTGGCTCATTGCTCGCGGGAAAAAAGCAGGTAAAAGGAAAGAGGTACGGACTTAGGATGGACAAGACCAAAGCACAGGCAGTCATAGAAGCGGTGCTGTTTACCATGGGTGAATCTGTGGAAATCAGCAGGCTTGCCGATGTGATAGAGGAAGATGTAAAAACCACGAAGAGTATCCTGGAGGAGATGGCGAAGGATTACGAAAAGAAGGGCAGGGGGATTTCCCTGACTTATTTCGACAATGCTGTACAGCTCTGCACCAAGGCGGAAATGTATGAGTATCTGATTAAGATCGCCAAGGCACCCCGGAAGATGACGCTGACGGACACGGTACTGGAGACGCTTTCCATCATTGCGTATAAGCAGCCCATCACCAGGGTGGAGATCGAGCGCGTCAGGGGCGTCAGCTGCGACCACGCCATCAACAAGCTTTTGGAGTATGACCTGATCACGGAACTGGGGCGGCTGGACGCACCGGGAAGACCCTTGCTGTTCGGGACCACGGAACAGTTCCTGCGCTGCTTCGGCGTGGGCAGCCTGGAGGAACTGCCGGAACTTAATCCCGTCCAGGTGGAGGAATTTAAGCAGCAGGCGGAAGCGGAGGTTCAGCTTCAGTTAGACGTATAGGACAAGGAAACAGCCTCATATATTATAAAAAATCCCAGAGAAGAGAATGCGGATGAAAAAGAATATAGGGGGCTTTTTTTGCGCCCTGCTTCTGGCGCTGTCCAGCGTGGTGGCTGCGTATGGCGCGGAACAGGACGGGAAGGATCCTGCCGGGGATATTTCCCTGTACGCTGCGGCTGCGGTCCTGATGGACGCGGATTCCGGCAGGGTGCTGTACGGGAAGAGCGCGGATACGCCCATGGCGATGGCGAGCACCACCAAGATCATGACATGTATCCAGATACTGGAACATGCGGATCCGGATGAGACGTTGACGGTTTCCGCCTATGCGGCAAGCATGCCAAAGGTAAAGCTGTACATAAAACAGGGGGAAGAGTACCGGGTGGGAGATCTGCTCTATTCCCTGATGCTGGAATCCCACAATGACACGGCGGTGGCGCTGGCGGAGCATGTGGGAAGAAAATATCTGCCGGAGGGGCTGCGCGATAAACCGGCATCCGAGTTTACGGTGGAAGAGAGTAAGATGGCAGTGGCGGCTTTTGCGGCGCTGATGAATGCGAAGGCAGCGGAACTGGGCTGTGAAAATACCTGGTTTATCACGCCAAACGGTCTGGATGCCACGGAAACCATTACCCTGCAGGACGGGAGCACCGTGCAGAAGGAGCATTGTACTACAGCGGCGGAGCTTGCCAGGATCATGGCATACTGTATCCGGGAATCTCCCCAGAAGGATGCGTTCCTGCGGATCACCCGGGCTGAAAATTACAGTTTTTCCGCCAATGGCAGGAGTTTTTCCTGCTATAACCACAATGCATTTCTGTCCATGATGGACGGGGCTTTGAGCGGCAAGACGGGTTTTACCAACAAGGCGGGCTACTGCTATGTGGGAGCGTTGGAGCGGGACGGGAGAACCTTTGTGGTGTCGCTGCTGGCCTGCGGCTGGCCCAACAATAAGACCTACAAGTGGAGCGATACCAGGGAACTGATGGAATACGGGCTGGAGCATTATTCCTATAAAAGCTTCCTGGACGAAGGAACGCGGTTTGACGAGAAACTGCTGCAGCCTGTCCCTGTCCTCAACGGGCGGACGGATATCCTGGGGATTACCGCCTATACGGGTATCGAAGTGGCGGGCAGGAGGGACAATGAACAGGACGGCGCAGCCCCCCGGAATGATCCGGAAACCGCAGGAATGGGAGGCGCTGACACTCCGGCTGACAGGACGGACGGGGAAAGGCCGGGGCTTTTGCTCCGTGAGGACGAACAGATCCGGGTGGAATACGACTGGAGCAAAAGTCTGGAAGCGCCGGTGAAACAGGGTACGACAGTGGGCAACATCCGTTATATTGTGGACGACAGGGTCTATCTGACAGAGTCTATCGTGACCACACAGAATGTGGAGCGGATAGAGTTTGACTGGTGCCTGGAACAGATCCTGGGCAGGTTTCTCATCGGGAAATAAAATGTTGTCAAAAATACTGTTAAAAAAATGCAATTCGTTCTTTGCGAGTTGCTTTTTTTGTGGTATACTTTTCTGGACAATATCATCATGGGGATATTGCGTTTCAGCGAACCATGATGTTGAGTTGTTTGTATTTATATAATATAAATGGAGGACTGAAAGCATGAGTACTACTTCAAAAGCGAGTCAAAGAATTGCAGCTTTACTCGATGACAACAGTTTCGTTGAAATCGGCGGACTTGTGACAGCAAGGGCTACCGACTTCAATATGAAACCAGACGAAACTCCTTCTGATGGCTGTATTACCGGCTATGGAGTGATCAATGGTAATCTTGTGTATGTTTACAGTCAGGATGCCTCCGTCATGAACGGAAGCGTCGGCGAGATGCATGCGAAGAAGATTACGAATCTTTATGATCTGGCAATGAAGACAGGCGCGCCGGTGATCGGCCTGATCGATTCTGCCGGTCTGAGATTGCAGGAGGCTTCTGACGCGTTAAACGCGTTTGGGGCGATTTATATGAAGCAGACGCTGGCTTCCGGCGTGATCCCCCAGATCACGGCGATCCTCGGGAACTGTGGCGGCGGACTTGCCCTGTTCCCCACACTGACAGATTTTACTTTCATGGAAGAGAAGAGCGCGAAGCTGTTTGTCAATGCGCCTAACGCATTGGACGGCAATGTTATCACGAAATGTGATTCCTCTTCCGCAGCATTCCAGTCCCAGGAGAGCGGCATTGTTGACGTGACTGGTGATGAGGCGACTATTTTTACCAAGATCAGGGAACTGATCGACTTCCTGCCTTCCAATAACGCTGAGGGCAGTGACATGGTGGAGTGCACCGATGACCTGAACCGCGTCAACCCCGAGATAGCAGGCTGCGTGGGAGATACTTCCATCGCACTGTCTATTCTGGCGGACAATAATGATTTCTATGAGGTAAAGGCAGGATATGCCAGGAATATGGTAACGGGCTTCCTGAAGCTGGACGGCGTAACAGTGGGCGTTGCGGCAAACCGCAGCGAGATCTGTGACGAGGAGGGAAAGGTTGCGGAGAAGCTGGATGCTGTCCTTTCCGCGGACGGCTGTGAGAAGGCGGCTGATTTCGTTTCCTTCTGTGATGCTTTCGACATTCCTCTGCTGACACTGACAAATGTAAAAGGCTACGAGGCGACCCTGTGCTCCGAGAAGCGTATTGCGAAGGCTGCCGCAAAGCTTACCTACGCGTTTGCCAACGCTACCGTTCCCAAAGTGAATGTAGTCATCGGCAAGGCCATGGGAACCGCGGCCATTGTCATGAATTCCAAGGCGGTGGGCGCAGATATCACCATGGCGTGGCCCGATGCGGAGATCGGAACCATGGACGGAAAGCTGGCGGCGAAGATCATGTATGACGGCCAGGGCGCTGATGTGATCAATGAGAAGGCGGCTGAGTATGACGCCCAGAAGCTCAGTGCCGGCAGCGCTGCCCGGAGAGGATATGTGGATCAGATCGTTGAGCCCGCAGACACAAGGAAATATGTGATCGGCGCTTTCGAGATGCTCTTTACCAAGAGCGAGGACCGTCCCGCCAAAAAGCACGGAACAGTATAGAAAGGGTGATTATAAAATGAAGAAATTTTTGGCTTTGATAGGTATGATTGCCTGTATCTTCGGACTGACCGCCTGCGGAGGAGAAGAAAACCTGTCGGCGTATGAACAGGAGAAGCTGGAGTATGCGAAGCAGGTGGCGACCATGAGGGTTATCCCCATGTTTGTCTCCTATATGGACGATGAGATGGCAACATCCCTTGATATGTATACTCTGGACGAGATCACCTATATCATGGGGAATGAGCAGCAGATGAATATCACCGGCTATGTGGTGAAAAGCGCCATTGAATCTTTTCATTCTGCCAAGGATGAGACGGGTAATATTGTTGATTTTGGCGAGATGACCGCCGAGATAAAGGATGACACCATTGTTGTGGAAGCAGAGAAGATCGGAAGAGCGTCGTGTAGGGAAAGAGTGTTCTGTTGGGTG
>CANDMD010000193.1 GCA_947385725.1 uncultured Lachnospiraceae bacterium
AATGGAGAATGGCTATCCCCCAAATTTGAAAAAGCAGAAATCGGAAATTTCAGCTTGTACGCTTTTTTAAGGCGCTGTCAGCACCCAGCTGTGGAACCAGCGCAGCCAGCGGCTCACGTAGGCGGAATCCACCGCCTGTCCGGACAGCACGGGATAAAACAGCAGGAATAAGAGAAAAGCGCCGCCGCCGTACAGGACTGTCAGTGTCAGGAAGCCCCTGGCCGGCAGTTCTTTTTTCATTTGCAGGAGGCTGTAGACGATCATCAGCGTCACAAATGCCACGCAGGGAAAATAGTGATAGATAAAAGTGATGCGTGTCACAAAGAACCAGGGCAGATACTGCGCCAGATACCCGACCAGCAGAAAGGCAGCAGTCCTGTCCCTTTTCTTTACCAGGAGGCGGAGCATATACAGGGCGGCGGGAATGCCGGGCCACCACACAAGGGGATTTCCGAAGGCGCTGATTCCTTCCCTGAGACCGCCTGTACCCGGGCTTCCGCTGATCACGGAGGAGTAGTACCACACGGGCCGTTTGATCACAGGCCACTCATACCAGGCCGAGGAGTAGGGATGGGAGGCGTCCAGGGTGCTGTGATAACTGTACATGGTTGTCTGGTTTTGCAGCATGCGGGCAAACAATCCCTCCCCGCCGGCGCTGACGAAGGGCAGATAGGACAACAGGTAGATCAGGGCGGGGACTGCCACGAAAAAGAGCAGACAGAAACAGAGTGTTCTGACTGTGTGGGGACGGAACACGCGCAGGATATATTCATGGGAAATGCCGCTGCTCTCACCGGCGGGATTCGCTTTCGCGTAGCAATATTCCAGATACCGGCGGAACAGAACGGCAAAGAAGAGGACTGCCAGTCCTGCCCCCGCGTAGACCCCGGTCCATTTGCAGGCGATTCCCAGCCCCATGCAGACGCCGCAGGCGCCCAGCGGGAGGAGGGTCTGGGACAGCGGAGTGTCATAAAAGCTTTTCCGGCAGTAACAGAACATGAAGAAGTACATCAGCAGCACGAAAAAGGTGATGTACACATCGATGGTGGCAATCCTCGTCTGGGCGAAGTGCATGAAGTCAAAGGTGAAGAGCACACAGGCCAGGGCGGCGGCAGGCGTGCTTTCGGTCAGACGTTTCCCGAACAGATACAGCACAGGCACCATCAGTATGCCGAAGAAAGTGCCCGCAATGCGCCAGCCGAAAGGATTCATGCCAAACAGCGAGATCCCTGCGGCAATGAAGATCTTGCCAAGGGGGGGATGGGTGGTCTCGTAAGTGACCAGCCCGTTCAGAAATTCGTAGGCGGTGCGCCCGTGGTAGATCTCGTCAAAGTACATGCTGTTCCGGAAGCTGAAACGCCCGGGATAAAGGGACTGCTCGTCGAAAAGAGCCGGATAACCGGAAGCGTTTGACGGTGTCATCACACGACCCTCCCGGTCCAGGAAGACCAGCTCCAGCAGGGAAGCGGCGGCATCGTCAAGGGACAGGCGCACAACCGTTCCCGGTGTATCCAGGGAGATCTCCTGCCAGGTAAACACATTGGCAAAGGTGACAGCCTGCGGATCGGAGCCCCCTTGTCCATTGGTCTCCACCAGAAAATCCCGGTCATGTCCCGGCGCCATATAATAAGCGATGGAGGCAGCTTCCTGTCCGGCGTCTTCAAAGGATACCACCACGGAATCCCCGTAAGCCATGTCATAGCGGCTTTCCGGAGCGGCGGTATCTCCCAGGTCGTACAGCGCGAAACAGCTGTAAACCAGGGTGACAGCTGCCATCCAGACCAGATCGGCAGGCGTGAGAGGCAGGTTCCTTTGGGAGGGACGCGGCGCAGGGGCGTCGGGAAGGACATGGCGGGAAGCGGTCTGCCTGCGCAACCCCACAGGCGAAAAATATTTCGGTACCGCAGACCGGTACAGAAAGACGACCGCCATAAGCATTCCCGAGGAGACCAGTAACAGCAGGGGCGCCCTGGGGTCATAATGTTCCGGGTCATAGAAAAACAGCACATAGGCCGTATTGTAAAAGTGCAGCAGGGAAAAGCCCCCATAACAGATCCAGACTTCTCTCACGGGCCTGTAGATCGCTGCCAGCAGCAGAAGAGCCAGCGCCGGATACAGATACCGTTCGTGCATCCGCACGGAAAAGGTGAACAGTGTCAGGATCAGGACGGCAGCCAGGAAGGGATACTTTTCCCGGCTGTCCCGATGGCGCAGACTCAGTGCCAGCACCGCCGTCACGGCGGCCAGGATAAAGAGGAAACCATAGAGCCGGCAGGGGATCCCCAGAAAGACGGCATCTTGGCTGACCCAGTTCAGTCCCAGAAGTCCCCAGAAATTGCAGGCGTTGACCGCCGCGTAGGGATAGGAACCAAGGGTGGAGAAATACTGATTCCAGACATTGCCGATTCCGAAAGGCAGGCAGAGCCCGAGAAAGCCTGTCAGGGAGGCCAGGGCGTAAAGCAGCGGCTTTCCCAGCCTGCGGGGACTGAGACCGGGGAGAAAAACCTGATCCACCACGCCTGCCAGCAAAATGGGGGAGAAGAGCAGCATCTGAGGTTTTAACAAAAGCCCCGCGCAGAAGGCCAGGAAGGCGGGAAACAGACGTTCCCTCACCAGACAGAGGCACATCAGGAGCAGAGCCAGCGTGAAGACGGAATCTACCTGTCCCCAGACGGCGGAATTCAGCAGGATCACGGGATTGAAGAGCCAGGCGGCGCAGACAGGCAGTGCCTGGGCCTTGGAACACCTTCTGGCGGTTTCCCGATACAGCAGGAGACCGCAGGCCAGGTCACAGAGGATTGCAGGCAGCTTTAAAAGGATCAGGTGGAGAGGGGAATACCAGGAAATATCCATTGCGGAGCGCAGCCACCCGATGAGCCCCAGCACATACAGGTAGCCGGGGGGATAGTCGGCAAAGACCTCCGGGGAGTAAAAACGGCGGGGACCCACTTCTTGCATCCGCTCCGCCCACGCCGCGAAACAGGCCAGGTCGGAGCCAAAGCCCTGCAGCTGTGCCGCGGCGGCTAAACGTAGCAGAAGCGCGGATGCAAACAGAAGGCAGGCGAAGGTGCCGTAATTTTTATTTTTGTTTTTTGTGAGCAGGAAGCCCTGATAACAGCAGACAGCCAGCAAGAGGCCGAACAGGGTGGCAATATGGATCCCGGGCATAAAAATCCTCCTAAACGCAAAAAATATTTTTTACGGGTTACTGTTACGATTCTTAAGATTCTTAAATTTAGTATACCAGAAAGTTTGGTATAGGAAAAGCAGATATATTGTGGTATACTAAAACACGGTGTACTAAATAGTGCTGTATGAAATGGCGCTGTGCTAAATAGTACTGCATTAAATAGTACTGTACCATATTCGCGAGTATGAATTGTACTGTCCGCTGTGAGGCAATTTGATATACCGGGTAGTGCAGTCATGCAGGTTAGCATAGATGGAGGTCAGGATGAAATTTGATATGCATTGCCACACCAAAGAGGGATCTTTGGACGGCAAAGTGTCTGTGGAGGAATTTATACAGGCTCTGATGGACAGAGGATTTGACGGTATGCTGGTCAGCGACCATAATTCGTATAACGGTTACAGGGCCTGGAAAAATAATGCCAACAAGGCATGGGCAGGAGATTTTGTGGTTTTGAAGGGGATAGAATACGACACCATAGACGCGGGACACATACTGGTCATCATGCCGGAGGGCGTAAAATTAAAGATATTGGAACTGCGGGGACTGCCCGTCAACTTTCTGATCGAGATCGTGCACAAGCACGGGGGGATCCTGGGGCCTGCCCATCCCTGCGGGGAGAAATACCTGAGTATCACCAATACCAGGCAGTTCCGCAGTCGTCTGGCGGTGATGGACAGGTTCGATTTCCTGGAGGGTTTCAATGCCTGCGAGAGTGAGGAGAGCAATGCCAGGGCAGTGGAGATTGCCGGGGAGCACGGGCTTCCTGTCTTTGGCGGCAGCGATGCCCATAAGAGGGACTGTATCGGTCTGGGCTATACGGAGTTTCAGGAGGATATCAGCTGTGAGTCGGATCTGATCAGGCTGCTGCACAAAAAAGGAGAGGCCGCCTGCATCTGCGGGGGAGAGTATTATAAGGGGACCACAAAGGAAAAGATTGGGAAAGCCAACAACCTCCTGGTGCAGTCCTTCTGGTTCTATAACCGTATCGGAAGTATGCTGCGCCACCGGAAAAGACTGATTGAATTAAAGAAATTGTATATCAGAATTAAATAATTACAATAAAATATTACAAAATCTTTGCATTTTTAACTATTCTTCTATTGAAATTCATAAAATCTTAAGACACAGGCACCATATACTGTGCTATAATACTCAATATGTAGTGGTAAACATTACATATTGAGTTTTTTTGCAGGAAAGTTATACGGCGGCAACATGACCTGATTGCTTTTGGCTGTCGTGGAAAGAAGGAGAGTATGAAAAGCAGGAAATTGAAAAAGTGGATGACGGTGGCGCTTGCTTCCACTATGGCACTGTCGGTGACTGCCTGTGGCGGTTCCCAGGGAGACAGCAGCAGCGGGAACCAGGGCGGCAATACGGGAAACGGCGCAGAGGCAAAGGAATTTGTATATGTGTCGGAGTTCAAGGAGATCGAAGGGGAAAACATATCTTACTATAATATGAAGTATGTGGGAGATTCCCTTTACTATGAAAGTTATTCCTATGACGAGGCAACAGGGGAGTCCGACGAGAGCATTGTGAAGTATTCCCTGGCGGACGGTTCCTCTTCCACCATTCCCTTGAAGCTGGAAGGAAGCAACACATCAATCAGTGAATATGCGGTGGCAGCTGATGGGAGTATTCTCGCGGTATGTTATGATTATTCCGGGGAACCGGGACCCGAGGGGAATGTAGAACCGAAAATGACGTTGGTCAAGTTCGGCCCGGACGGCGAGAACGTATTTTCCAAAGATCTGGCGGAAGTGCTGGGACAGGAGGAGAATACTTATGTACAGAACCTTGCGTTGGATGGCGAAGGCCGGATTTACATTACCATGGATGACAGTGTGATTCTTCTGGATCAGGAGGGCAATTCCCAGGGTAAGGTAACGACCAACGCAAACTGGATCAACGGCCTTGGCTGCGGCAGGGACGGCAAGATGTATTTCAGCTATTATGATGATACCGCCCAGAACAATTCCTATGCGCTGGCAGAGATCGATTTTGACCAGAAGGCAGTGGGGACGACGTACAAAGGGCTTCCCAGCGGTAACGGAAACGGCCTGTATGCAGGCATTGAATATGATTTTCTGATCGGCGACAGCACTTCCGTTTATGCTTATGACCTGAAATCCCAGGAGTACGAGAAGCTGTTTGACTGGCTGGACAGCGATATCAACGGCATGAATGCCAACTGTGTGGGACAGATGGAGGACGGACGGCTCCTGGCCGTGATCAACGACTGGGAGAGCGAGGAGAACGGTATCGCCCTGCTGACTAAGACAAAGGCTTCTGAGGTGCCCCAGAAGGAAACCATCGTCATCGGCGCCATGTACCAGGATTCTAATTTACAGTCGGCAGCAGTGAAGTTTAACAGGAGCAATGAGCAGTACCGCATCAGCATTCGAACCTATATAGATTATAACAACTGGTCGGAGAACTCTTATTCCGATGCGCTGACGAAGCTGAACAATGATATTACCTCCAACAACTGTCCTGACATTCTGGATCTGAGCGGACTCAATATCAAGCAGCTTGCGGCCAAGGATGTGTTCGAGGATCTGAATCCTTACCTGGAAGGCAGCGCAAATCTTAGCAGGGACGACTTTGTGGCTAACGTCATGGATGTGTATTCATATGACGGAAAGCAGATCAGCATTCCCATTTCCTTCTCACTCAGGACCATCGCGGGAAGGGCTTCCGAACTGGGAGACAAGGACGGATGGACACTGGACGAGATGATCGCCTATACGGACGCCCATCCGGAGGCACAGATTTTTGATTATTCCAGTAAGGATTATATCCTCCAGCTGTGTATGGCATTTAATGAGGACGCCTTCATAGACTGGAGTACGGGGGAATGTAAGTTTGATACGCCTGAGTTCAAGAGCCTGCTGGAATTTGTGAACCGTTTCCCGGACGAATACCAGTATGAGGACGGCATGGCGTCTGCCCCCACCAGGATCCAGAACAGGGAGATCCTGCTGGATATGGTATATATCTCTGACTTCAATGAAATACAGCTTTATAGGGAAATCTTTGAGGATGACCTTGACTTCATCGGCTACCCCACCACGGACGGGGGCTGCGGCACGGGTCTGTCAGCGCAACAGGCATATGCCATCACCAGCAAGTCCGCGCATAAGGACGGGGCATGGGAGTTTATCGAAGGGATGCTGATCCCCCAGGAGGAAAGCGAAAGCAGAAGGGGCGGCAGATCCTGGAATTTCCCCAACAATAAGGCGCAGCTGCAGGCTATGGCGGAGGAAGCGGTCAAGGTGGAATATGTGACCGATGAGAACGGCGAAATCCTGAAGGATGAGAACGGCGAGCCAATTGTCCAGGGAGCAGGTATGGGCATCGGATATGAAGACGGATGGTCCTATGATTACCGGATTCCTACCCAGGACGAGGTGGACATGGTTCTGGATCTGATCGAGAAGGCAAGGCCTGTTTCCAACGACGGCGGTGACAGCCAGATTCAGAATATTATCATTGAGGAGGCGGCGGCTTACTTCCAGGGTCAGAAGAGCGTGGACGAGGTGGTAGGCATCATACAGAGCCGTATCAATATTTATGTAAGTGAAAACAGCTGAAATGATACTGCAAACCGTCAGGATATGCAGTGATGCTAAATTTAACTGATGCGTAGTATAAGTTAAGGGATTGAAGAAGCAGTGAAAACACGTACTAAATTAAGCAAAAGGACGAAGAAGGTAAAGAGAAGCTCGGGGCTGTTCATAGCCCCAAGCTTCCTTGGCGTCCTTTTGTTTTTTATTCTGCCGTTCATGGTAGTCATTTATTATTCCCTGATCGACAATCCGATCAGCGGAAACTTTGTCGCTTTCGACAATTTTGTAAGTATTATGGGAAATTCGGCATTCCGCAAGGCGGTGCACAATACCCTGACATTTTCGGCGGTGGCAGTGCCGCTGGCGGTGGTACTGCCGTTACTGATGGCCATTGTGCTGGAGGCGGAACTGCCTTTCAGGAGTCAGTTCAGGACATTCCTCCTAAGCCCCATGATGGTGCCGGTGGCGTCCATCGTGCTGATCTGGCAGGTGCTGTTCCACTTTAACGGCGCAGTCAATGATTTCCTGGCGGTCTTCGGAGTGGATAAGATCGACTGGCTGAAATCGGAGTATGCCCAGGTGGTGGTGGTGATCCTGTTCCTCTGGAAGAACCTGGGCTACAACATGATCCTGTTCATGGCGGCGCTGGCCAGCATCCCCAAGGATATCCTGGAGGTGGCGCAGCTTGAGAGCGCGAAGCCCCTGCAGACTTTCTTCTACATAAAGATCCGCTATCTG
>CANDMD010000194.1 GCA_947385725.1 uncultured Lachnospiraceae bacterium
AATTCTGTGACAGGCAACCAGAGTAATTATAGGTCAGAAAAAAAGAGCAGCAACATTATTATGATGTACCAACGTAAAAATTTTTGTTGGACTTTTGTTGGACTTCTGGTATCTTTGTTGTACCCTAAATCCACATCACACTCAACAATTTTAGTCCGAATTTTGAATTTTTAATCTTCTAATAATACACGTTTTCTTTCTATCATTTCCCCGATTCTCTCGATATATTGGGAAACATCCTTGACATTCTCGCTTCGCTCAATGCGTCCGTCAGGGTACACCCTTTTGGTAATCGCCCCGGCTCCTAACGCCACGATGGTCTGCACCTCTTCCATAATCAAAATATTATACAGCCCGAAGCTGCCCTCCCTGGCATATCCCACATTTTCAAAATTGCCCGACATATTTTTCTGGCGGTACAGGTAATAGGGCTTGAGCCCCAGCTTTCCCGCGCCTTCCGCCGCGATTCTCATGGTCTCGTCCGTATTCCGCAAAGTGGACACGCCGTTCTCCTGTATCCACCGGTTCAGTCTGGAAGCCCGTTTGATGGCAAGGGAATGGACAGTCAGGCTGTCCGGCGCAAGTTCCACCACCCTGTCGATGGTGTGCTGCACATCCGCCTCCTGCTCCCCGGGAAGTCCCAGGATCAGATCCATGTTGATATTGTCAAATCCCACCCTGCGTGCCAGCCCATAGGCTTCTTCCACCTGCTCTACGGAAGCCTTCCTGCCTATGATATCCAGGGTTTCCTGTTTCATTGTCTGGGGATTCACGGATATCCGGCTGACGCCGTACCGGTAAAGCACTTGAAGCTTCTCCTCCGTAATGCTGTCGGCACGTCCCGCTTCCACCGTGAACTCCCTGACCGTCCGGAAGTCGAACAGGCTCCTCAGCTTTCCCAGCAGCCTGTCCAGCTGCCCCGGTTCCAGCGTGGTGGGAGTACCCCCGCCGATATAGACGCTGTCCAGGATCTTATCTCTACAGCTTTCCGACACATACCCCATCTCTCTGATCACACAGTCCACATAAGCGTCCACCATTTCCCTGTAACCGCCTATGGGAAAGGATGTGAAGGAACAATACAGGCAGGTGGTCGGACAGAAGGGAATCCCTATGTACAGGCTGTAGCCGTCCTGATAATGGATATCCGCAAGAAGCTTCCTCTCCCTCTCCGCGATATCCACGGCAAGCTCCGCTTTCTCCGCGCTTGTATGGTACTCCCGAAAATAGTGCTCCACGATCTCCTGACGGCTCTTTCCCTCCTCCAGAAGGCCGTATGCGATCTTTGTAGGCCGGATGCCGACAAGGTTGCCCCAGGGCAGGCTCTTGCCCGTAACCCCGCTCAGCACCTCATAGAGAAAACGCTTAAAGCTTCCCCTGGTCTCCTCCCCCCGGGGGTTGATCCACTCAAAGCTTTCACCGTCCACAGTCAGTTCCGCACCGTCCTCCCGCACAGTGAGACGGATCCTCACCTTGTCCTCAAGCTCCCGCCTCTTATCAGCCCTGCTCTCAGGCAGAAGCACGGCGACCTGCTCCTCCGGATAAAAGGATTTCACCAGTGCCTGGATATCATATTCATATTTTTCTTCGCTGACCTCTATTGCAAACATCCGTTTCTCCTGTGATCGATACTCCGCCTCTCCCGCGGACAGTGTCTCACTTCCCCCGTGGGCAGCGCTCCTTTCCTTCTCCGGACAGTGTCTCGCTTCCCCCGTGGGCAGTTCAGGGCGACAGTCTGCCCTCCGGCAGCTGCCGCCCCATATAAATGTGTTGCTGACCAACAATTACACACAAAAAGGATTATACTTCATCTCATGTCCGATGGTAGTGCTGTCCCCATGTCCCGGGTATACTTTCGTATCCTCCGGCAACACAAACAGCTTCTCCCGTATGGACCGCACCAGAGTGCCCATGCTGCCCGTGGGAAAATCCGTCCGTCCCACGGATTCGGCAAACAATGTATCTCCGGCCACAAGCATTCCTGTCTCCTCAAAATAGTAACAGCAGCCTCCCGCCGTATGCCCCGGCGTAGCGATCACCTTACAGGTCATTCCTGCCAGCGTGATCTCCTGCCCGTCCTTCACATACACGTCCGCATAGGTGGAACACGCCCTGCCGGCCTGTTCCGACACATTCATGTGGACAACCTTCAGCAGCGCCCTCTCATCTTCATGGGCATAAGCCTTCACAGCTTCCAGTCCGTCCGCTTCCGCCGCCGCATTTGCCGCGTCCCGCAGGGCATCCAATCCCCAGATATGGTCAAAGTGCCCGTGGGTCAGCAAGATCCCCGCCACACGGAAACCATTCTTCTGCAGCGCTCCATAAATCTGCTGCCCCTGATCCGCCGGATCCACCACGATTGCCTCATGCTCTCCATCCCGATATAAAAAATAGCAGTTTGTCTGGCAGACACTCAACACCATCCTGCCAATCTTAATCTCACCCATATCCGCATCCTTTCTATTTACTCATCACATTTAGCCGATAGCGCAAACCTCATTTGACCAATAAGCCTTGTTTCCTCTCATTCAGGCTTTCGCAACCTCCTATAACCATCACAGGCAACAGATTCTTCCGCCCTTATCATAGCAGCCAGTAATCAGGCCGCGGTGCACTGTCCTTCCATAGGCGGACTTTGGGGGACGCCCCCACTCACCCAGTGGTTCTCTCAATGTCGATCACGCTCTCGATCCCCCGGATCTTATCGATCACCCGGTTCAGTTCCTCCCTGCTGCCAACCTCAAAAGTAGTCTGTAACGTTGCAGTTCCCTGTCTGCTGGTCCTGGTATTCATGGAAAGGATATCGATATTCCGCTCCGTCAGCGCCTTGGAGATATCCGCCAGCAGCCCGTTCCTGTTATTGGCGAATATCTTGATCTCCGCCACATACTTTTCGCTCCCGTTCTCCGGCTCCTGCCACTCCGCGTCGATCAGCCTGACACGCTCGATCTCCGGAAGATTTATGATATTGGCGCAATCGGTGCGGTGGATGGACACACCCCGCCCCCTGGTGATAAAACCAACGATCTCGTCCCCGGGCACAGGGGAACAGCACTTGGAGAATCTCACCGACAGATCGGCAATCCCTTTTACCACAATGCCGCTTTTGGTCTTCATGGCAATGGGCTTGCCGGCATTTGCATTCCCCATCTCCACGATATTCTGCAAGACCTCTTCGTTGGACAGTACTTTTCTATGATCCCTGTCGTAGAGTTCCTGCATCTTATTCACGATCTGCCCCTCTTTCAGGGCACCATGACCGATAGCCGCCAGCACCGCATCCCAGTCGCGGAAGCCGTACTTGCGCATGACAGCTTCCATATACTCCTGCTTTAACAGTTCGGAAAGATTGATATTTTTCGTCTTACAATAAGTAGAAAGAAGATCCTTCCCCTTTATGATATTGTCTTCCTTCAGTTCATTCTTGAACCACTGGTTGATCTTATTCTTCGCCTGGGTGCTCTTTACCACATTCAGCCAGTCCCGGCTGGGGCCCTTGGAATTCTGGGAAGTGATGACCTCAATCCTGTCGCCGTTCTTGATCTCATAGTCGATGGTCACCAGCTTGCCGTTTACCCTGGCGCCCACCATCCTGTTGCCCACGGCAGAATGGATATTGTAGGCAAAGTCAATGGGCGTGGAGCCTGCGGGCAGATTTTTCACGTCTCCGGTGGGGGTAAAGCAGTACACGCTGTCCGAGAACAGATCCAGGTCGTTCTTCAACAGGTTCATGAACTCCTTGTTGTCAGACATTTCCTGCTGCCATTCCAGGATCTGTCGCAGCCAGACAAGCTTTTCCTCCTCCTGCCCTTCCACCTTCCTGCCGTCGGATGCCTCCTTATATTTCCAGTGCGCGGCAATGCCGTACTCCGCCGCCTTGTGCATCTCGAAGGTGCGTATCTGAATCTCAAAGGGCTGGCCCGTGCTGCCAATCAGGGTAGTGTGAAGGGACTGATACCTGTTCGCCTTAGGCATGGCGATATAATCCTTGAAACGGCCGGGAATGGGCTTATACATCTCATGTATCACCCCCAGCGCCGCATAACAGTCCTTCACCGTGTCCACAATGATACGCACCGCAAACAGGTCATAGATCTGATCCAGGGTCTTATTCTGATTCACCATTTTCTTGTAAATACTGAAAAAGTGCTTGATACGGCCGTCAATCCTGGCCTTGATGCCCGCGTTGGCAATATGCTCGCTGACCTCGTCAACGATGCTCTGGATATATTTTTCCCGGACACTCTTGCGAACCGCTATTTTCTCCACAAGGTCATAGTAGGCCTCCGGTTCCAGATACTTTAACGCCAGGTCGTCCAGTTCCGTCTTCAGCCTGCTGATTCCCAGTCTCTGGGCAATGGGACAATAAATCTCCAGCGTCTCCTTGGCGATCCGCTGCTGGCTCTCCGGGCTCTTATATTTCAGCGTCCGCATATTGTGCAGCCGGTCGGCAAGCTTGATCAGGATCACACGGATATCCTTTGCCATGGCAAGGAACATCTTGCGCAGGTTCTCCGCCTGCATTTCCAGCTTTTCATCCGACTGGCTGAGCGTGGAGGACAGGGGAATCTTCTCCAGCTTCGTGACACCGTCCACCAGAAGCGCCACGTCCTCCCCGAACTCACGCCGCAGGTCGTCATCGGTCATCACCGTATCCTCCACCACGTCATGGAGCAGACCCGCTATGATGGTCTCCTTATCCAGTTCCAGTTCCGCCAGAATGATGGCCACATTCAAAGGATGAATGATATAAGGCTCCCCTGACTTGCGGGTCTGATTCTTGTGAGCCTCCTTCGCCACATTGTACGCCTTTTCAATCATGGAAACATCATCGCTGGGATGATATTTTTGCACATGGTTAATAAGCTCCTGATACAGCAGCTCCGGATCCACAAAATCATGGTATGCGCTTATTTTGCCATCATCGATGACGACTTCACTTTTTTCCTCTGCCATAGATCATCTATCGCTTTCTTACTGTGTATTCGCTGTTTCGGAATCAGGTTCTTTCTTCCGGATTCCTCAGGGATCAGTTTCCGGGATAACAGATGGCGGATTCCAGACGGTATTTCGCAAGCCTATCCCGTCCCTTTAATCCCGCCAGCTCTATTAAGACCACAATTCCCACCACTTCTCCGCCGAGACCCTCTATCATCTTAATCATGGCCTCGGTGGTTCCGCCTGTGGCGATCAGGTCATCCACGATCAGAACCTTCTGCCCTGGCTTGATGCTGTCCTTATGCATTTCAATGGTGGCGCTGCCGTATTCCAGCTCGTAGGATACAGACACGGTCTCCCTGGGAAGCTTGCCCGCCTTGCGGATCAGTACAAAGGGCTTCTTCTTATTATAGGCAATTGGCGTTCCAAATATAAATCCCCTGGATTCGGGACCCACCACTACGTCATAATCCAAATCACTGATCTTCTCCTGCATGGTATCCACCGCCAGCTGCAAGCCCTCCGCATCCTGCAGCACGCTGGTCACATCCCGGAAAATAATGCCGGGCTCAGGGAAATCAGGAATACTAACTACATATTCTTCCAGTTTTTTCATATCAGCTTACCTCGCTTTTGTAATGATGTAAATAGATATATAATGTATAAATAGATATCAATATAAGTATAACATTATATTTTATGATGTGCCACAAAGTATTTTATGATATCACTCCGGGTAACGATACCGATAAATACGTTTCTGTCATCCACCACAGGGACAAAATTCTGTTTCATCGCCCGCTCGATCAGCGTCTCCATGGCAGTATCAATGCATGCCGCCTGCACTTTCCCTCCCTGCAGGATTCCCCGCACCGGCATATATTCCAGATTCTTCATTGTCATATCCGCCAGATTGTCATTCCTCTCAAGGATATTCCAGAGGAAATCGCCCTCGCTGCAAACCCCCACATACCGATCCTCCGCGTCGATCACCGGTACTGCAGTGAATCCGCTTCTGCGCAGCTTTTCCAGTCCCTGCCGGATCGTCATGTCATCCCGCAGATATGTAACTTCCGCCTTAGGCTGTAAAAATAATGCAATGTTCACCAGTCTACTCCTTTGTCTCCGTGCTGACAGCTGTCACTGTATCTTCCACTGTGTCTGCCGCTTCCACACCTTCCGTTCCGGAAGCCTGATTTCCCGATTCCACGGACATTTCCTTCTTCTTTGCCGTTCCCCTCTTTGCCTCTTCCGTTTTTACCGTTTCCCCTTGCGCCGCTTCCTTTTCTGTCCTGCTGTCTCTGTCTTCGTCCACGATCTCCACAAAGGTACTGTCGACCGCATTCAGATCCGCAAAATAATCGCGTATCTTTCCCGCGAAGTAAAGCGTGGTGGCACAGTCCGTGATCCCGCTGAAGATCAGCCCCACGCCCAGCAGGCGAAACAACAGCTCTGCCACTGCCATGGGATTGAAGATCAATATCAGTCCCAGCACGATATTGATGATTGCAAGCACCAGCATAAAGATCCAGTTACCGTACTCCAGCCGCTTCAGGTCGATCACATCCTGCAGCTTGCTCAGTCCGCTGACCAGCACCAGCGTCCCCAGGAGAAAAGGCACCAGGGAAATGATGATTTCCGCCTTGTACAGAACCACGATCCCCAGCAGGATCCCCAGCAGTCCATGCAGAAAGTCATTGTGATAGTAATTCTGGTGGGCGTCCCGCAGCAGGTAGCTGATCATGGATACCGCCCCCGCAATGATCAGCACCACGCCGATCAGAAAACCGAGCAGCCTTTCCATGGTCTCCGGGATCACCAGCGCCACGACACCCAGCAGGATATACAGCACCCCCATCAGCAGTGTGTCCCATTTCAATTGTTTCAGCAGTTTCATCAATAAGATACCTCCTATCTGAAAAGGACCCTTTCACACGAAAAGAGTCCTTTGCGTTCCATCAACCTATTTTCTGCCGCAGCATTTCTTATACTTCTTGCCGCTTCCGCAAGGACAGGGATCATTAGGATATACCTTGGCGTCCTTTACAATTGTGGTGGAGGATTTCTGCTCCTTGTAAAGAGCCTTTCTGGTATCCTCATCGAAAATATCGTTCCATTCCTCCAGGTTATACAGCCAGTCGGCCTCCGCGGCCACCATCCCTTTGTACAGCAGCGCCTTGTCAAAGCCCAGATTCACCTGGGTATTCTCGTCCATCTCCTCGATGGGGTTCTTCTCCTTCAGGCAGTCGTTGATGCCGTCCAGGAAGCCCGTCATGGTCATCACCGTCACACCGTACCTGTCAGCCAGCTCTTTCACGGTTCCCGTCACTACTTCGTCAGGATTCTTCAGCAGCTGGGCATAAATATCCTTCTCCTGCTGGAAATATGCCGCCCACAGCTGCTGCAGCTTGTCCTGGGCTGTGTTCTCATTATACGCGGCTGCTCTCCACTCTTCCAATAATGTCATGTTTCCTGTACCATCCTAGATCGGAAGAGCACACGTCTGAACTCCAGTCACAGTTCAGGATCT
>CANDMD010000195.1 GCA_947385725.1 uncultured Lachnospiraceae bacterium
GATCCTGAACTGTGACTGGAGTTCAGACGTGTGCTCTTCCGATCTGTTTCACACCCACGCCACCGCGAGGTGTTTTCATGCGCCTTTTGCGTGATCAAACCAAAGCCATCTCCTTATGAATGGCGCGGGCTGAACGATACTAAAACGCCCACACAGAAAGGAGCACTAAATGAAACTTGAAGAGCAAAGGCACGTTCAGGGAACCTCCCGCGGGGACGAGAAGAAGCACCTGGAAGAGACACTTGATGTAATCCATGCGAACATGGATAGCTATGGTCGTCAGGTTCTGGAAATGAAAAAGAATATCGATGAAATGCGGGAGCACTACCATGATGACAACATCGAACTGTACACACTGATCTGCAATACCATCACCATGCACGACCACATGAGGCGGGCACTGGAACGGAATGAAAGGGCTGCGGACAAGCCATACTTCGGGAGGATCTGCTTCCACGACGAGACCCTGGACAGAGAGGAGTCCCTCTACATCGGCAGGGGCGGCATCTCCCGTGATTCCACCCATCAGGAAGTGATCGACTGGAGGGCTCCTGTGGCAAACGCCTATTATGAGAATGGACTGGGGCGGTGCAGTTATCCCTCTCCCAGCGGCGCTCCCCTGTGGATTGACCTACAGCTGAAGCGCACCTATGAAATCGAACAGGGAAAGCTTCTGGATTATTTTGACAGCGAAGTGATCTCCAATGACGATCTGCTCACCAAATACCTGGCCAAGAACAAACAGGCCGTGCTGGGGGAGATCGTTGCCACGATCCAGAAGGAACAGAACGATATTATCCGCAGATCACCTTACCACAACATGATCGTGCAGGGAGTGGCGGGATCCGGGAAGACCACCGTGGCCATGCACCGGATCTCCTTTATCCTGTACAATTATGCGGAACGCTTCCGTCCCAATGACTTTTACATTGTGGGAAGCAACCGCATCCTGCTGAACTACATTACCAGTGTGCTGCCCAGCCTGGATATCCAGGGCGTGCACCAGATGACCATGGAACAGCTTTTTATCCGACTGCTCTACGAGGACTGGGATGAGAAAAAGTACAGCATCTGCAAAAAGACCTGCCATACCGGCAATGGGGCTGTCCGGGGAAAGGACAGCGAAACGAATGCATGCAATGACCGGGAAAGAGCCGGTGCGCCAAATGCGGACAATGTCAGGGGAACGGACAGTTGGTTCCAGGCGCTAAAATGCTTTTGTGACAGGCTGGAACGCAGCATGATCCCCTGCGATTCCATCTACCTGAACCCGAAACAGTTTGTGGAGGGAATTGAGAATGGTTGCAATGGCGTATATGACAGAAGCGGCGGTGAGACGCCGGAGTCCGGGCATCTGGTACTGCTGGTGGACGGGCAGGCCGTGGAACGCTATATCTGCCAGAATCCCGGCGTGTCCATACAGAGCAAGATCAATATGCTGAATGAACGCCTGCTGATCAAGGTAAAGGATGAATTTCTGGGGAAAGGCGTCAAATATACCGAAGCCGAGCGGAAAGCCATCCTGAAAGCCTACCGAAACCGTTATGGCGGCAAGGCCTGGAGGCTGTCCACCTACAGGCTCTATGAGGATTTCCTGAAGGAACGGGTTGCCGCAGGCATACAGTTGGAACTGCCCGGTAATGAATTTGACGTCTATGACCTGGCGGCGCTGGCCTATATTTACAAGCGCACCAAAGAGACGGAGGTCATCAGCGAGGCACACCATATCGTGATCGACGAAGCGCAGGATTTCGGCATGATGGTGTATGACTGCCTGCACTTCTGTATCAAGGACTGTACCTATACCGTCATGGGGGACGTGTCCCAGAATATCCGCTTCGGCGTCGGGCTCAATGACTGGGAGAACCTAAGGGCGCTTCTCCTGGCAGACGATCCCATGTCCAGCTTTGGAATCCTGAAAAAAAGCTACCGCAATACGGTGGAGATCTCTCATTTCGCCACAGACATCCTGCACCATGGAAAGCTGGTGAGTTATCCGGTGGAACCCATCATCCGGCATGGCGTCCCCGTAAAAGTCCGACAATTCCGGGAGGGGGACGAACTGTGGCAGGAGGCTGCCTGCCAATGCCGCGAATGGCAGGAAAAGGAGCTTCCCACCATCGCGATCATATGCAGGGATCAGGAAAGCGCCGTCCGGGCGGCTGCTGAACTGGAAAAACGGATTGAAATTCTGGAAACAGACCTGGAGAAGGCGGAATTTGGCAATGGGATCATGGTGCTTCCCGTGGAATATACGAAGGGTCTGGAATTTGACGCGGTGCTGATCTTAAATCCCACCAGGGAAGAATATCCTGTGGACGACGGACACGCCAGGCTTCTGTATGTGGCGGCTACCAGGGCGCTGCATGAACTCTGTGTGCTGCACACCGGGAACCTGACGGGATTGATCGCGGATCCTGTACCGGAAATGACGGAAAATCCGAAACCATTTAATACAACCGAAACACCGGGAACCTCGAATGCATCCGAAACATCAGAAGCCATGGATGCACCTGAAATGCCAGAAGCCACAAGACCACCGAAAAACCTGAGCATACCAGGAAAATCTGCTGCACCGTTAAAGCCTTCCTGCGCAGGGAGACCCCGCCCGGCTGCCGCAGGCTCCTCTGGCAAAGGAAAGATCAAGGTGGCACTGCCAAAGAACAGCGTATCACCCTCCAATACCATCATGCAGACATATCAGGCCGGCAGGAAAAGCAGCATCGGTGCCACCAATTCTACCGCGGCGTTTGGAATACCTCCGTTGGGCAAAACCGACCCGGTCGGTCAAAATGACCGCGCCGGTCGCCAGTGCCCGGAAACCAGGAAGCACTCTTCTGCCACCGTTGCAGCAGTTCAAACCGGCATCCCGGATTTCGGGGACTACCCTTCCACCGAAAAACTGCGCCCCCCGGGGCACAACAGGATCGATCTGGGGGTACGCTGGGTCACAAAACAGACGGATGGACTTTATTTGCAGAGCCGATATGGCATCCTGCGGCTCTCTCCCATTGGCAGTGGTATTGTGCGGGTAACCTTTGCAAAGGGCGGGAAGCTTCTGGATGGCGCCCATCCTCTGATCCAGATGCGCAGGCTGGAAAAATTCTGGTTATATAAGGAATCAGGACAGACAATCACGTTATCTACCGACGAACTGTTTTTCCAGGTGGATAAGACCACAGGGGCGATCCGCTATCTGGATCAATCCAAAAGGCTCTTACTGGCGGAGCGCAGCAGGGAATGCAGACAACAGGAGGCATTTCCCGGCGGGGAAATGCAATCCTGGCTTTTCCTGGAACCGGCAAAGAAGGAGCAGCTTTTTGCCGTGGGACCCAGTGACCGGAAACTTCTTCCGCTGCGGGGAACTGCCCGATATATTTCCAGTGCGGGGGAACTGCCCTTTCTTTTCTCCGACCAGGGTTACGGCATACTGATCGCCTCGGACAGCCCTGTGATCTACTGTGACCTGCCGGCCTACGGCACTTACCTGCACACGGAAAAGGAGACGCAGATGGATTACTATTTCATTGTCGGCAAAAAAACCGACACGCTGATAAATGCATGCCGGTTCCTTCGGGGCGAACTGTAGAATCTGAATAGGCCAAGGAGCTGCAAATAAAATTGCAGCTCCCTTTCGTCCTTCCTATCCCTTGCACATTGGCTTTTTCCTTACTTCAATAAACCTGATCACAGTCTCCAGATCCTCATCTTTCAATATCCTGTAATTAATCCAAAAACAAGTAACACAGATGTTTTGTTTTAATGGAATACTTTTACCTGTTTGCCAACTCCGTGGTAATCTCCTCCCAGGTCACGTCCTTCTCCGCCATCAGCACCATCATATGGTATAAAAAGTCACTGATCTCGTACTTGATTTCGTTGGGATTGGGATTCTTCGCGGCAATGACGATCTCCGTCGATTCCTCCCCCAGCTTTTTCAGGATCTTGTCAATTCCCTTGTCGAACAGGTAATTGGTATAAGATCCCTCCTTAGGGTGTACCTTGCGGTCCTTAATGACTTCAAATACTTCCTCAAAGACCTGGAGGGGATTGCTGCTCTCCTCGTAATCTTTCCTGGTGATCTCATGGAAGAAGCAGCTTCTGGCCCCCGTATGGCACGCCGCTCCCACCTGGGAAACCTTTGCCAGGATGGTATCCATGTCACAGTCGGCCGTGAGGCTCTTTACATACTGGAAATGGCCGCTGGTAGCGCCCTTTAACCAAAGCTCATTGCGGCTGCGGCTGAAATAGGTCATCTTGCCGGTGCTGATGGTCTGTTCATAAGCCTCCTCATTCATATAGGCCACCATCAATACCTCCAGGGTACGGTAATCCTGTACCACCACGGGTACCATGCCGTCACTGTTCAGCTTGAAGTCGGACCACAGGTAAGCTGCCTCGAAGGTTTCCACCTGGATCCCGTTTTCCCTGCAAAGGTTTTTCAGGGACAGGATTTCCCCGTAATTATCATTGATGGTGTTGCCTGTCACGCCGCACACACTGTCGTAGGAGAATATTTCCATCAGCTTGTTCAGCGCGATCTGGTTGATCTGCACATAGAAAGGCAGTCCCGTGATCTCCTGGGTCTCACGGATCTGGTGAGGGTTCATCAGCACCATGGCAGAAACATATTTTTCCAGAAGTTCTTTATTTGCGGCCACCGCCTGCGGATCATTATAGCTGACCAGGATCTTGTCCCTGCCGAACTTCAGGGAAACCTCCTCGGTGATACCGATATTGCTCTCCTTCCCATAATCCAGGACCGCTTTCTTGCAGCCCGCATAGAGAAGTTTCTTCACGTCTTCCATGCGCTTCACGTTTCCTGCGCCGATCACATCCATCTCCGCAGTCTCACAGATTTCCTTTAAGATGTCGAGAGCGGCCTCATGTTCTTCGTCCCCCTCCGACAGATCAAATACGATCAGTTCATCCGCATTGTTTTCGTTATAAAGATGCACGAGCCGCAGCGGATCTGTCTCCACAACGGAAGTGTCGGCAAGGTTCCTCACCGCGTGTTCATGATATAAATAAATGCAGGGTACAAATTTTTTCGTTATCATATGCAGTCCACACCTTTCACAGATTATATCTTTAGACAATAGCGAAACCTTTGTTTCACAAACAGGCTTTGTTCACTCGCGTCACTCTCAGTCAGACTTTCGCAATGGCCTGCTTATATTTTACAGGCTTCCCTTTGTACTGAGCACATCCGTGATGCGGGGATCGATTCCCGTAGCCTGGTCCAGCGCTTTTGCGAACGCCTTGAACATGACTTCAATCATATGATGCGCATTGTTGCCGTCCAGCATTTTCATATGCAGATTCATGCCGGCGCTGTAAGAAACGGCATAAAAAAATTCCCGCACCAGTTCGGTATCCAGCCCGCCTACGCGTTCTACCGGAAAAACACAGTCAAAGTTCAGGAAAGGGCGGCCGCAGAGATCCACTGCACAGAGAGCCAGCGCGTCATCCATGGGCAGGATAAAAGAACCGTATCTGCGGATGCCCTTTTTGTTTCCCACTGCCCGGGCTACAGCCTGTCCCAGGACAATCCCGGTATCCTCCACGGTATGATGTCCGTCCACATGGAGATCGCCCTTCACATGACATTTTAAATCAAAGAATCCATGCCTGGAAAAGCCTTCCAGCATATGGTCAAAAAAACCGATCCCCGTGGAAATTTCCGCTGCTCCTGTGCCATCCAGGTTCAGGAACAGTTCGATGTCCGTCTCCTTTGTTTTCCGTTCTACTGTTACTGTCCGTCCCATTTTACCTCCACTCAACTGCCGTTTTCGGCAACCTCTCCCGCACTGCGGCCGGCCTCCATTGCCTGTCGTACTTCGGGAATATCTGTGTCAATATATTTATTTCAGGATTTATTCTGGCCATCAAACCTGACTTTGATGCTGTTGGCGTGTGCTGTCAGCCCCTCACTCTCCGCAAAGGTCTCAATATCTGTATGTACCTTCTCCAGAGCCTCCCTTGAATAAGAGATGATGCTGGTCTTTTTGATAAAATCATCCACGTTTACCGGGGAGAAAAACCTTGCCGTTCCGTTGGTGGGAAGAATATGGTTGGGACCCGCGAAATAATCTCCCAGCGGCTCGGACGCATACTCTCCCATAAAAATTGCGCCGGCATTTCGGATCTTGGTCATCACTTCAAAGGGATTTGCCGTCAAAATCTCCAGATGTTCGGATGCGATCTCGTTCACCGCTTCGATGGCATCCTTCATATTCTCTGCCACAAGGATGTAGCCATAGCGATCCAGCGACTGCTGTATGATCGCTTTCCGGGAAAGTTCGCTGACAAACACATCCGCCTCTTCCGAGACCTTCCGCGCCAGTTCTTCTGAGGTCGTGATCAGGATTGCGCTTGCCATCTCGTCGTGCTCCGCCTGGGACAACAGATCCGCCGCCACATAGCGGGGATTTGCCGTTTCATCGGCAAGGACAAGGATCTCGCTGGGGCCTGCAATGGAATCAATGCTGACATATCCGTACACTGCCTTCTTCGCCAGCGCCACAAAAATGTTGCCGGGTCCCGTGATCTTGTCCACCTTGGGAATGGATTCGGTTCCAAAGGCCATGGCTGCGATGGCCTGGGCTCCCCCCACCTTGTAAATGGTGTCCACCCCGGCGATATCCGCCGCCACCAGTGTCCCGGGATTGACCCTGCCATCCGCCCCGGGAGGGGTGGTGATGATGATCTCGTCCACTCCCGCCACCTTTGCGGGAATCACATTCATCAGCACGCTGGAGGGATATGCGGCCTTTCCGCCGGGCACATAGACACCAGCCCTGGCGATGGCAGTGATCTTCATGCCCAGGATGGTTCCATCCTCCTTTGCGTCAAACCAACTGTTACGCAGCTGCTTCCCATGGAAAGCGCGGATGTTCTCCGCCGCCTTCCTGATGACACCCACCAGTTCGGGGGACAGCCTCCCATAAGCCTCGTCTATCTCTTCCCTGGTCACTTTGATATTGTCCGCATTCAGGGCAAATTTATCAAATTTCAGCGTATACTCAAAAACCGCCGCATCCCTCCGGGTACGCACATTATTTATGATCTCATTTACGGTTGACTCGTATTCCATGTAATTGTTGGGACTTCTTTTCAGCAGACTGTCCAGAATATCCTTTTTGGTTTCGTTTGTCAGTGTTACAATCCTCATTTTCCTCTGCCTTTCCTGTATGCTCTGCCTGTCATTTGATTTATCCTGTTTCAGTTTTTTCCGCGAGAGCCAAACACATAACACAGTATAACATAAATCATATCTAATAGAAATATTTATGTAACTAAAATTGCTAAAAAGTGACTATTCAGCCCTGATCGTGCCAGGCGGCTTGGGTTTGCGGAGGAAGGGACGGTGCAGTGGAGACAGGGGGTGCTTTCTGCGACGGCTCGATAGGCGTTCCGAGGAGCC
>CANDMD010000196.1 GCA_947385725.1 uncultured Lachnospiraceae bacterium
CAGGACGGGTGGGGCATCGGGCATCACGGCCTTTACCCTGGAAGTAAGGGTCAGCAATGCAGCGGCAATCCGTCTGTATGAGAGGCTGGGATTCGTGTCAGAGGGAATCCGCCCGGGGTTTTACGAAAAGCCCACAGAGGACGCAATGATCATGTGGAAGAGATAACAGCAATTACCAACGCATAATTCGATAAAATCCTGTACAATAACCATGTAACTTGTTGGCATGGCGGGATCACGGCCATGTTTGTAAGGAGAAAAGGCGGAGGATAAAATGCGTAAATATCAGGCTGGACAGGAACAGGTTTTGACACAGGTGTTATGCAATCAGTGCGGCAGGGAATTGAAGGTTGAAAACGGATATCTGAAAGAAGGATGCTTTACGGCGGATGCTGTTTTTGGATATTTTAGCCAGAAAGATGGAAAAAATTTCCATTTTGATCTCTGCGAGGAATGTTTTGATAAGATGATTGCCCGGTTTGCGGTGCCTGCGGAGATTGATGAAGAGACGGAACTGCTGTAAAAGTGTGGACTTGCACCAATTCATTAATTGTCTGTGTCGGCATGGCGGGAAGTGTAAGAAGAAACGGAACCGGAATAATGAAACGGAACCGAAATGGAGAAGAAAGATGTTGGATGTTAGTCTGCTGGGAACGGGCGGCATGATGCCCCTTCCTTACCGGTGGCTCACTTCGCTGATGCTTCGGTATAACGGAAAGAGCATATTGATCGATTGCGGGGAAGGAACCCAGATCGCCCTCAGGGAAAAGGGCTGGAGCCCTAAGCCCATTGATATCATCTGCTTTACCCATTTCCATGCTGATCACATCAGCGGACTTCCCGGTATGCTGTTGACCATGGGCAACGCGGAGCGCACAGAGCCGTTGCTGTTGATTGGTCCCAGGGGACTGGCCAGGGTGGTCGGTTCCCTGCGGATCATCGCACCGGAACTGCCTTTTGAGGTGAGGTGCATGGAGATAGCGGAGAGCGAACAGACATTTTCTTTTGATGGATTTCAGATTAAGGCTTTCAAGGTGAACCATAATGTGGTATGCTATGGATATAGCATGATCGTGGAACGAACCGGAAAGTTTGACAAAGCCAGGGCTTTGGAACAGAAAATTCCCATGAAGCTCTGGAGCAGGCTTCAGAAGGGGGAGCGCATAGAGGAAGAGGGGAAGACCTATACTCCCGATATGGTTTTGGGGCAGGCGAGGAAAGGTTTGAAAGTAACCTACAGCACGGACACCAGGCCTGCGGATTCCATCGTTTCCAACGCGGCGGGTTCGGACCTGCTGATCCTGGAGGGAATGTACGGTGAACCGGAGAAGCTGGCCAAAGCGCGGGAGCATAAGCATATGACCATGTATGAGGCGGCGCAGGTCGCCCGTAAGGCGCAGGTGCCGGAATTGTGGCTGACTCATTATAGTCCGTCCCTGCTTCATCCGGAAAAATATATGGGGGAAGTCAGAAAGATTTTTCCGGCTGCTGTGGCGGCGAGGGATGGCAGGACGATAGAGCTCAACTTTGAGGAAGAGTGAAGCGATATACTTTTGAAAATAGGGTAAAGTAATGAAAGAAGGGGTTCCTATGAAAAAATCCACAGTGAGAATCACCATTGTACTGATCATACTGATCGTAGGCGTGGTAGGGGTTTACGCCTATCTGGCCAACAGATCCCGAAGCATTGCGGACAGTGCTTCCATGACAAATGTGGAAAAGGTGCTGAGCCGTGACATGGAGTATGATTATCCGCCAACTCCCAAGGAACTGCTGAAATATTACAATGAGATCCAGAAGTGTTTTTATAATGAAAACTGCTCGGATGATGAGATTGAGGCGTTGGCTAACAGGGCCAGGGAACTCTATGACGAGGAACTGCTTGCCAACAATGAACTGGGTGTACATATCCTGTCATTAAAGGAGGAGATCAAGGACTATAAGGATCATAAGCGTATCATCACCGCTGTGTCTGTGGCGGCCAGTACCAATGTGGATTTTTTCGAGGAAGACGGTTTTGAATTTGCCAGGATCTATTGCGGCTACAATGTGACGGAAGGCTCCACCACCAAGCAGACAAGGCAGATTTTCCTGCTGCGCCGGGACGCGGACAGACGGTGGAAGATATATGGCTGGGATTTGGCGGATCACGTAAATCCCCAATAAGGAACTGTAAAGAATGTGAGGAATTTGCCCTTGGAACAGCAGAACAGGGAGGATGTCCTGATACTGGCTATCGAGACATCCTGCGATGAGACAGCAGCTTCTGTCGTGAAGAACGGCAGGGAGGTGCTGTCAAATATTATTTATACACAGATTGCATTACACACGAAATACGGAGGCGTTGTGCCGGAGATCGCGTCCAGGAAGCACATTGAGAAGATCAATCAGGTCATTGAGGGCGCCTTGGAGGAGGCAGGTGTAGCACTTCGGGATATCACGGCGATTGCGGTTACCTATGGCCCCGGCCTGGTGGGTGCCCTGTTGGTAGGGGTGTCGGAGGCCAAGGCCATCAGCTTTGCCACCGGGATCCCTCTGATCGGCGTGCACCATATCAGCGGTCATATCAGCGCCAACTATATCGAATACCGGGAACTGGAGCCTCCTTTTGTCTGCCTTGTGGCCTCCGGCGGCCATTCCCATCTGGTGGTGGTCAGGGATTACGGCGAGTATGAGATCATCGGCAGGACGAGGGACGACGCCGCGGGGGAAGCTTTTGACAAAGTTGCCCGAGCCATCGGCCTGGGATATCCCGGAGGACCCAAGATAGATAAGTTGTCCAAAGAAGGAAATCCTGACGCCATTCCTTTTCCCAGGGCAAAGGTGGGGGAAAACGAGTATGATTTCAGCTTCAGCGGCCTGAAATCAGCGGTCCTGAATTATCTCAACTCCTGCCAGATGAAAGGGGAAGAGATCAATCAGGCGGATGTGGCGGCATCCTTCCAGAAGGCGGTGATCGATGTGCTGGTGGAACATTCCCTTCATGCGGCAAAGGAGTACGGGTTTGACAAATTCGCAGTCGCAGGAGGCGTTGCCTCCAACACTTCCCTGCGGGAGGCATTTGAGAAGGAATGCGCTGAAAGGGGAATTACGTTTTACCACCCCTCCCCTGTGTACTGCACGGACAATGCGGCTATGATCGGGGCTGCGGGATATTACGAATATGTGAAGGGCGTCCGCCATGGGTATGACCTGAACGCGGTGCCGAACCTGAAGCTTTGAGGAGGAACGGTTTCTATGTTGGATTCATGCCGTGAAGCGGTTTCCCAAATCAGACTCGTTTGACCGGAGACCTGTGTGCATCCGCCGGAAACAGCATTTCCCGGCATGATGGAGTGAGTGATATTATGGATACAATGAAAAAGCGCTGCACTGTGGTGGTACTGGCGGCGGGGAGCGGCAGACGCATGCATGCGGCCACGGCAAAGCAGTTTATGGAACTGGCGGGAAAGCCGCTGGTCTGGTACTCCCTCCAGGCCGTGGAACAGTCGGAAATCATAGATGACTGTATCCTGGTCACGGGAGAAGCGGATATTTCCTTTGTGCGCCGGGATATCGTCGAGAGGTATGGATTTAAAAAGGTAACAAGTGTTATTGCTGGAGGAGATGAGCGCTACGTCTCCGTGTGCAATGCCATGAGATATATTGCGGAGTGCAGGCAGCCTGTTCCCAATGAGGATGGCTATGTGTTCATTCATGATGGGGCGAGACCTTTTCTCTCAGAGGAAATCCTGCGGAACACCTATGAAGCCGTGCAGCGATATGGCGCCTGTGTGGCGGCGGTTCCCTCCAAGGACACCATCAAGATCGCGGATGAGGAAGGCTTTGCTGTCACCACACCGGACAGACGGCTGGTATGGAATATACAGACACCCCAGGTCTTTGACACGAAGCTGATCATTGCCGCGTATGGGGAACTGGAGAAGGAACTTTCACGGTCGGGCAGTGAGGATACAGACGGGGAAAGTTCAAATGCGCAGGGCGCAAGGGGAGTAAATGCAAGCGCACAGGGCGCAGGAATGCAGGGAAGAATTGGACAATGCTCCTCTGTGACAGATGATGCCAGTGTGGTGGAACTGTTTACGGATCACAAGGTAAAGCTGATTTTTGGGTCTTACGAGAATATCAAGATTACCACGCCGGAGGACATCAGCACGGCGGAAGGGTTCCTGAAAAAGCAGTAACAATGATTCCTGCGGACAATGAGCCAAGTCAACTGTGTTGACTATGTGCCGTTGCTTGCACGGACAGTTGGCGAATGCCGCGAGGGTCAAAATGACATGGCATATAAATTTCTATAAAATGATATGGCATATATATTTGTATCATATAGGGAACAAACAGAAAGACGAGGGACAATGAGATGAACAAAATTTACTGGGCAGGGGATTCCACGGTACAGACCAACGATTACACCACATATCCGCAGAACGGCATCGGCCAGGTGTTTCCTTTTTTCCTGAAGGAGGGGTACACGGTTGAGAACCACGCGAAGAACGGCAGAAGCACGAAAAGCTTCATGGATGAGGGCCGGCTTGCGGTGATCGAAGAGCGGATTGGAGAGGGGGATTTCCTGTTTATCCAGTTTGGCCATAATGACGAGAAGATCAATGACCCGACCCGATACACGGAGCCCTTCGGCTCTTTCCAGGACAACCTGAAGACCTACATCAGGGTTGCCAAGGATCACAAGGCATATCCCGTGCTGATCACGCCCCTGGAGCGCAGGTGCTACGTGGAGGCGCATAAGCTTGGTCCCGGTGAGCATGGCGATTATGTAAAGGGCATGAAGCAGGTGGCGGAAGCGTGTAACGTGCCTCTGGTAGACCTGAATGCCATGAGCCGTGATGCCCTGGAGGAAGCCGGCGAGACGGCAAGCCGGAAATGGCATATGTATTTTGAGGCCGGCGAATATCCCCAGCATCCCGAGGAATCCCATGACAATACCCATCTTCGCTATGAGGGAGCCGTCAAGTATTCCTCCCTGATTGCCAGAGGCCTGAAGGCGATCGGCGGTATCTACGGGGAGATGGTTCTGGATGGGATTGTTTGAGAATATGCTGTAAAGCCGGAGACGGGATTGTGACGGAGGACGATACGGCGGGACTGCCCGGGGCACGGCAGGAACGGAAGAGAGGTAGATAATATGGGATGTCTGGGTAATTTGTTGTGGTTTGTCTTCGGCGGGTTCATCAGCGGAATGAGCTGGTGCCTTGCCGGAGTCCTCTGGTGCATCACCATCGTGGGCATACCGGTAGGCACACAGTGCTTTAAATTCGCAGGACTGAGTTTCTTTCCCTTCGGCAAGGAGGTGACTTATGGAGGCGGTGCGGGATCTTTGATTCTGAACGTGATCTGGCTGGTAGTTTCCGGTCTGCCTCTTGCAGTGGAGCATCTGGCCATAGGCATCGTTCTCTGCATCACCGTGATCGGTATTCCTTTTGGGCTGCAGCAGTTTAAGCTGGCCAAGCTGGCACTCATGCCCTTTGGGGCAACGGTACAGTAAAAAAAGGCGTGCAGTATGAAAAAATCAAAATTTCGTGCGCAAGGCGTACAAGAGGGTGCTCAGATTTTGATATGTCGTAAGTCCTGCGCGGCATTCCGGAAGAAACAAGCGAATTGAAAAATCATGGTTGCACCCCTGGGAGGAATGCTTTCCATGGTGGTTACGGCGTCAGGCAACAGTTATTGGGGAGATCACCTTCAGTGCATCCTCTTTCAGCCTGTTTGCCTTTGTGGAAGGACAGTACAAGGTCCCGGGTGCCGGAAATGATGGCAATAACAATAACGATGACAACGACAATGATGATGACGGTGACAATACATCGGCTCCTGTAGAGAACCAGGGTGTGAAGGATTCCGTGCCCAAGACAGACGACAGCACCATCCCTGTGCTGCCTTGCGCGGCGGCAGGCGCGGTATGTGCGGCAGCTGTAGTTGTCCTGAAGAAGAAGGAACAGAGATAACCATGTGTGGCTTCCCTGCGGAGAACCCCATGGCAGCAGTGCAATGAGAAAGCGGAGGATGTCTGGATCTCCGCTTTTCCTGTCTGAACGAATACCGGACGGTATTGGCAGACGACCAATACTGACGTTTGAAGGCAGTGGCCTTTGCGGCAGGAATGCCGCCTGGACATACAGGAAAGGAAAGAAAGGATATGCGGGAGAAAGCGGGGGAAGCCATCAGGACAGCGGCGGAGGCATATGGTCTGCTGCTGTTTGTCGTTTTACCGTTATATATGAGGAACGGCTATGCCATGATTGGGGATGTGAAGTACCAGTTCTTCCGGAACGTGACCATTCTGTTCTTTGTCCTGCTGTCCGTATTACAGTTCCTGCGGTACGCCGGAGGCAGGAAGAAGGAGCAGGGCTGCGGCGGAGGGAACGGGCAGGGATGTAACGGAAAAGAGGGCAGGGGTCCCGGTGACAGGGGAATCCATGTCGGGGCAGGAGAGAAAGTCCAGGGCAGTGACGGAAGGGAGAACTATACCGGGCAGAAGAGGAATGCCAGGGCAGTGACGGAAGGGAGAACCATGCCAAGGTAGGAGAGGAATGCCAGGGCAGTGACGGAAGGGAGAACCATGCCGGGGTAGGAGAGGAATGCCAGGGCAGTGAGAGCGGGTATCTGATCCCCCCTGGCCTTGTTGGCAGTTTTCTTCGTGGACGCACTGGGAAGCAGGGCGCGGTTTCTGAGGTTCTGCCTGATCGCGTTGTGCTGTCCGGCTGCGACGCTGCTGGGCGTGCAGGGCATTCGGATCAAGGGGCTGACCCTGGCGGAGGACGGCTTCCTGCAGGAACCCTGGTACCGGAAGGTACTCGGGGCGGGGCGGACTGCTTTTACCGTGCGGTGTATGGCGTCTTTACCGTAAATGATGTCATTCACCGTTTTAAGAAAAAAATAAAAAAAGTGATTGACATTACCATTCCTTTTTGTTAAAATGGTTCTTGCCGCTGAGGTAGCGGCACGCTTGGAGAGATATCGAAGTGGTCATAACGAGGCGGTCTTGAAAACCGTTTGTCCGCAAGGGCGCGTGGGTTCGAATCCCACTCTCTCCGCTGGGGATGAACAGACAGCCCCGATAAACAAATAGAAAGTTGAATGAGTTCAGCTTACTTGGAGAAGTACCCAAGAGGCCGAAGGGACACCCCTGGAAAGGGTGCAGGTCGTTAATAGCGGCGCGAGGGTTCAAATCCCTCCTTCTCCGTTCAGATATGTTTTCACAAATGAATGTGAAATATGTCTGTATCCCTTAACAAAATGAGAGATCCTGCGAAGCCGGGGTATCTTGTGGGACAAGGGAGAGGAACCTTGACAAATAAACAGTGATGCAACCCTGAAAATTCCAAGAAAAGAATT
>CANDMD010000197.1 GCA_947385725.1 uncultured Lachnospiraceae bacterium
GATCCTGAACTGTGACTGGAGTTCAGACGTGTGCTCTTCCGATCTGATCGCCACCGGTTAAAGCGTTGGCAAAACCAACGATCCTGTCGGAGGTCTGTTTCACGCCCCAGTAACCGTCCTCTGAAATATCCTTCTGTGCCTGAAGCTTCGTAGCGGGATCTACGGTATAATCGCCCTTGCGCAGGAAGGACCAGATATCGTTTGCATTGCCGTAGGTGTTTGCCTGACCGGACATCATCTTCTCCACCAGGGAGCGGAGCTGTGCTGTACGCGCATCTGCATCAGCCTTTAATTTGTTGATCATGTTGGTGTCGGGCTTATAAGTCTTCTTGACGGAAGACGTAGCAGCTTCCTTGGAAGGCTCATATACCACACCGGTATCATTAGCAGCAGAAGTATTTTCTTTTGCAGATGTGGTTTTCGTGTTCTCTGCGTTGGCAGCAGAAGAAGCATAGGTGTAGGCGCTTGCCTGTGTCTGTGTAACTCCGTTTACACTCATAATATACCTCTTTTCTGGCGAGCATCGCCGTGTTCTACCCATTTCTGGGCGCATCATCCGTGATTGTATTATTTGTATCGGATTATTTAGGGAAAACTTTAGGGTTGATTGACAATAAATGTAAAATTAATTATAATAAAGTATAATCTATGTATACAAAATACATTTCTATACACACGGAGAGGTACAAAGTCACTTATGCGCAGTCTCAACAAATTTGAGACCAGAGCAGCGCAGAAATGGGGATTAAAATGAAATTTCAGATCAAGGCATACGGCAAGATTAATCTCGGACTGGATGTGCTGGGAAAGTTGCCCAGCGGTTACCACGAGGTCAGGATGGTCATGCAGACAGTGGGGATTTATGATGAACTGACATTTGAAAAGACGGAGGGTGGGATTGAGATTATCACTGATGCGGCGGAGCTGTCCACCGGTGAGGATAATCTGATCTATAAAGCGGCAAGGCTGATGAAAGAAAAATATCATATCCGGGAGGGAATCCGCATCCATCTGCAGAAAAATATTCCCATAGCGGCGGGAATGGCAGGCGGAAGTACGGATGCCGCGGCGGCCATGAAGGGGATAAGCCGTCTGTTCGATCTGGACATCGGCCTGCTGGAACTGATGGAAGCAGGCGTGGAGATCGGCGCTGATGTGCCCTACTGCGTCATAGGCGGCACGGCTCTTGCGGAAGGGATCGGGGAAAAACTGACGCCGCTGGAGCTGGCGCCGGAATGTTATGTGCTTGTGGCAAAGCCCGATATCAATGTTTCCACGAAATATGTGTATGAGCATCTGGATATGGGGAAAATAGAGAAGCACCCGGATATTGACGGCATGGTGGAAGCCATTGGCATAGGGAGCCTCCAGGGAATTCTGGACCGCATGGAAAACGTGCTGGAGACAGTGACCATACCGGCATACCCTGTGATCGGCGAGCTGAAGCAGCGGATGAAGGAGCTGGGGGCGGTAAACAGTCTCATGAGCGGTAGCGGCCCTACCGTGTTTGGTATCTTCCTGGAAAGGCACACGGCACAGGCTGCGCTGGACCGGCTGGCGCAGGAGCGGCTGGCAAAGCAGATTTTCGTAACTACATTTTGTTGAATGCTTCTTTTGCTGAATGCTTTCAGGAAGCGTTGATCGGGAGAGAGGGAAGTCATGCGGGATAATTTACAGATATATATGAATGAATTTCTGCCCCTGAGGGACGTGGTGTTCAATACACTGCGGCAGGCGATCCTGACCGGCGAATTGAAACCCGGCGAGCGCCTGATGGAGATTCACCTTGCCAACAAGCTGGGGGTCAGCAGAACCCCCATCCGGGAGGCCATCCGCAAGCTGGAGCTGGAGGGGCTGGTGACCATGATCCCCAGGCGGGGAGCGGAGGTGGCACAGATCACGGAAAAAAGCATGAACGATGTGTTGGAGGTGCGCCGTGCCATGGATGCGCTCTGTGTGGAACTTGCTTGCGACAGGATCACACCGGAGGAACTGGAGCAGCTGAAAGAAGCCTGCGACGTTTTTGAGGCGGCTGTAAAGACCAGGGATGTGAAAAAGATCGCCCAGGCGGATGTGGCGCTGCACGATATCATTCTCCGCGCCACCGGCAATCAGAGACTGATCCAGCTGGTCAATAATCTGTCGGAGCAGATGTACCGCTATCGGTTTGAATATATAAAGGACAGCAGCCAGCATGAAAGGCTGGTGGAAGAACACAGGGTCATTTACCAGAGCATTGTGCAAAAGGATAAGGAGACGGCATCTCAGGCGGCGAAAACGCATATAGATAATCAGGAGAAATCCATTATCCGCCAGATCCGTCTGGATCACCAGAAGCTGTAAGAAGAAACAGCAGTACCAGGTATTACCCTGTGATGTTGTGACGGGTGTAAGCAGTAAGGAATGTATATTTTCCCGGAACACGTCAATACTCTTTTCCATAAAACGAAGCCGGACAGGAAGGAAAACGTAGCAGTTCAGTGCCCTGCATGAACTGTTACAGGAAACTGTATCTGGCAGGAATGGAGACGGACATGAAAAGAGTGTTGACAGGAGTGAAAACAGCTTTGTGTATCTGTGCGGTTCTGGGATGGTGGGGGGTGCTGTATCCCGAACTCGTCCTTACTGCGGAAACATACCGGGTCTGTGACGACAACGGACAGGAGAGGCAGGATATACAAGCGGAACAGGATATACGGGAGGGACAGAACCCTCCCACCGGACAGGATATTTACTGGAATCTCCTGAAGGCGGACAGGAGCGAGATTCGCTTTCGCAGCAGACTGTTCGCGGAATGGAATAAATTCATGGAGGCTTTCAATGAGTCAGATGAAAACGGAACTGCTCCGTAAGGAGGCTCCCATCGGTGTCTTTGATTCCGGGGTGGGCGGACTTACGGTGGCAAGGGAGATCATGCGCCAGATACCGAATGAGAGAATCATTTATTTCGGAGATACGGCAAGGGTGCCTTATGGCAGCAAATCAAAGGAGACGGTGACCCGCTTTTCAGGGCAGATTGTGCGTTTCCTGCGTACCTTCCAGGTGAAGACCATTGTGGTGGCATGCAACACGGCAAGCGCGTATGCGCTGGATAAACTGGAGAAAGAGACTGATATCCCCATTATAGGTGTGCTGAAGCCCGGTGCAAAGGCGGCCATGGAGGCTACAGGCAACGGCAGGATCGGCGTGATTGCCACGGAAGCCACGATCGGCAGCGGCATGTATTATCAATACATAAAGGAACTGAATGATAAAGTGACGATCTATGGCAAGGCATGCCCCCTTTTTGTGCCTTTGATAGAGGAGGGGCTCTGGGAGGATCCGGTGACGGATGAGATTGCCAGGCGGTATCTGACGGAACTGATCGATATAGACATTGATACGCTGATCCTGGGCTGTACCCATTATCCGCTGATCCGCTCCACCCTTGGCAGGATTGCAGGAGGGAATGTGACATTGGTTAACCCCGCCTATGAAACCGCGAAGGAATTAAAGGAAATGCTGGGACAGATGAACCTGTTGAATGAGGAGGAGCCGGGGCTGGGCAGTAACCGCTATCAGTTCTACGTCAGCGATAAGGCGGAGAAGTTTGTGCGATTTGCCAATTCCATCATCAAGTACGGCATCCTTTCGGCAAAGACGGTCAATATAGAGGACTATTAGGTCTGTTTGTTAAATGCATCTGCTAAAAGCAAGAGAGGCGCGGAGGGTGGCATGACAAAAGACGTCAGGATCACAGTTAAGGGAGTACAGCGGGATGACGCGGGAGAGGCGGGCATTACGGAAACCACCGCCTTCGGTGAATATTATTTCAGAAACGGAAGCCATTACATTTTTTATGAGGAAACGGCGGCGGATTCCGGTGAACCTATTAAAAACAGTCTAAAACTCAAGGGCGGTCTGCTGGAACTGAACAGAAGGGGGGCGGTGAACAGCCGCATGGTATTTGAGACAGGAAAAAGCCATGTGCTGGATTATGCCACTCCTTTCGGACTGCTGCGGATGGAAACGGTCACTGCCCGGATCCTGTGCAGGGCGGAGGAAGACCGCCTGCGGATCCGGGCAGAGTATGAGCTGTGGGCAGACGGCATGAGGGTGTCATCATGCAGACTGAATATCAAAGTGGAGCCATTACAATGATTACGACCGATTGCTGCGGATTGCTACTGATTGCTACTGCAATAAACAGCGATTGCCTGCTTGACAAAGTCAGCCGTTCCATCTCCTCCTGCCTTGTCGATGTTGTTCCGGAACCGTTCATCGCATACATACATATCACCCAGTCCTCTGAGGATTTCATTTGTACATACATAGTAATTGTCGGTTATAAATTTCTGCAGTGCGGAGATTTTCTTTTGTGCTTCCTCTGCATCAGGAGCCAGATGCTTTATTTCACCCAATTGAGAAAACATTGTCATCAGCTCGTTTGCAAGCTTGTCATAACTGCCTTCCTTTCGGGCAATATCCTTTTGCCTGTACTCCTGATACGCTTTCGTATTGCCCCATCTGGCCTTGACTTCCTCCTCATACTTTTCAATTTCACTCGTGTCAAAAACATCAAAATTCATAGTTGTTACTCCTTTCTTCTGGATTTCACGGGTAAAGGCAATCAGTTCCCCTAAGCGTTTATATTGCAATTCCAACAGCCTGATCTGCTGGGCGATTGCTTCTGACGGGTCGAAACCAGGGCTGTCAAGAATCGCTTTGATTTCCTTCAGGGGAAACTGTAATTCACGGAACAATAAAATATTCTGCAGGCGTCCCAGCGCTGCATCATCGTACATCCGGTAGCCTGCTTCCGTTACCTCAGTAGGTTTCAAAAGCCCGATTTCATCATAATAATGAAGCGTGCGGGCGGTGATGCCGGTCAGCCTGGCAACCTCGTGTACTGTCATTGTTTTTTTATTCATTCTCAAAATCCTCCGCAGCGTGTATCATTCCGATAGAAACACCCTTTGAATGCACAACAGATAGTTTCATGTTTCTGTGCTTTTCCCGTTTGGCTATATCATAAGCTATGACGCAACGTGAGAGTCAAGGAGTAATCTGGAATTTTTGAATATAGAATTTTAGAATAAAAAAATTGAATGCAACATAACGCTATAGTAACATAATGATATAAAATGTTACATTCACACCTAATGTTAGATATATCGGCGTTGCTTCGAAATACTTTATAGCCTAATTCATTTTTTTTATAAAAATTCCAAACTTATATGGATATTTTCATAAATACATTGTCCTTATCATCCTGTTCAATTCCCTGCTGCCATGCGTAATAACCAAATGTCTTGCGCAGGGAGTGGCAGCTGATATGCCGCTCCAGTCCTACTGCCTGGGCTGCTTCCTTGACAATGCGGAAAGCCTGACAGCGGCCAATGGGTCGATTACATCCTTTCCTGCTGGGAAAGAGGAAGGTGTATTCGGCAGGGGTGGAGGAAAGGGAGATCATATAGTATGTCAGTGCATCCCTGGCGGATTCGTTGAGAACAATAACATTGCTTTTTCCCGTCTTCTGTTCTGTGACAGTAATATGAGATACCAGCTTTCCTCTGGAGAAATCATAAATATCTCCCCATTTCAATTGCAAAATATCGGTGATCCGAAGGGCGGTATTCAGTCCGAGTATACACAGTGTATAATTTCGGATCTGAGGATGCTCTTTCTGATAATACTTTTTAAATTCCTGAAGCTTTTTCGGATTTCTGAACTCCAACAGGATGCTTGGTTTGACAACCAAGTAAGGGAGATTTTTGCGGGGAAGGAATTTACCCTGGTGCTGGCACCATGAAACACTGGTTTATTTTACGAGCCCCATGGAATTTTCACAGGCGGTTGTGAAGTACGGGAACAGTGCGGAAGAACGGGAGAGGGTCAGACAGGCGGCATATCGGGCGGTGATGGCTGGGCATACCTATTCGCATAGGATGGTCACTATGCTGGAAATGTGGGAAAAACTATGACAGGTGTGTATGAAGGGGAGAAATGCGACGATGATGATTTATGTATGTAGTCCTCCACGCATGGCAACGGGTGGAGTGGAACTGCTTCAACAGTTGGTTCATGAGTTAAACAGGCAGCAGGAGGACATTGCCAGGATTCTATATCTTGATGATACGCCGGAAGTCGGCTGGGGAGTCCCCCAACAGTATGAAAAGTATCAGAATCCTTATACGGTGAACACATTTCAGGGGGGGCACGCTGTGTTTATTGTACCGGAAATCTGGGCGGCCAGGGGTGAAATGTTGTTTGGAAGATGGCCCACTGTGATCTGGTGGGAAAGTGTGGATAATTATTTCCGTACCCACCCGCAGGAACTTTGGTATAGCTTTATGCAGAATGAGACCATGCTCCATATGACACAGTCCATGTATGCAAAAAGGTTCCTGACGGAAAACGGAGGTGTTCCCGAGAATAGGATCATTGAGGTATCGGACTATGTGAATGAGGAATTTTTAAAAGGAACAGTGAGCCTGAAAGCTTCGCGGCGCAGCCCCATCGTTCTTTATAATAAGGCGAAAGGTCTGGAATTTACAAATAAACTGATAGAGGCTTCGCCTGAATTTCATTGGATGCCTATTGTCGGAATGTCGCCTGAGGAAATCATTAAAAATATGTCTGAGAGCAGGGTTTATATTGATTTCGGAGATCATCCCGGAAAAGACAGAATGCCCCGGGAGGCGGCGATCAGGGGCTGTTGTATCGTGACTGGCAGGAACGGGAGCGCAAGCTATCCTGAAGATGTGCCGATTATGGGACAGTATAAATTTGAACGGAAAGAGGAGAATATCCCGAGGATATGCGCACGGATAGGACAAATCCTTGAAAACTATGATGCCTGTATTGCCGACTTCGAGCATTACCGTACCGTGATCCGCGGGGAGAAAACAAAATTTGAATCAGCGGTAGGAGTGCTGATTTCTAAACTACAGGAGCATTTCGGGCAATAAGGGAAAGGGCCTCATTGGCTGAAATGTATAAAAAGAGGGCTGCTTTGCAACCCTCATCTAATAATTCTGACTATACTTTTTAAATCTGGCGTTTTTCAAAGATACTTTATAAATATAATATAAATATAACATACATATGTCTCTAAATCTAATGTTAGTATATACCATTTGGATAAAAAAATCAATTCTTTTTTAAATTTTTAACCACTCAACATCCGGTTTAACGATCCGCCTTGAATTAACATATGCCCATTCTATAGTTAAAATTGTTTTTCCAACATAGCTATATTCTCCCTTGTCCACAACCAGGGCTAAATCAGCCACATCGCGACTTTGCAAAAATAAAGGTAATAATAATTGTATTTTCGACTTCTTTGTCGACTTATC
>CANDMD010000198.1 GCA_947385725.1 uncultured Lachnospiraceae bacterium
TACGTAGGCAGTGGATTTCATCTCCGCTAAGACCGCCCCCCAAAGTCCGCCTAGGACAGGACAGCACGTCGCCGCCTGACTTTCTGCAAACTGTGACTATACAGAAATAAAAAAATGCGCTATGCCGATTATAATCGCCTTGGTTCAAATATATATAAACTTGCAAGAAACAGGCGTGGGGGAGATGGGGGTACTTTCTGCGGCGTGAGTGAGATGTGGAGAGGAGACCCCGGCGAAGCCCGTCCCAAGAGGGTGTGTAAACACCCCTCTGGCGGGCTTTGCCGTGCATGGGGCTCATCGGAACGCCTATCGAGCCGTCGCAGAAAGCACCCCCTGTCTCCCCCACGCCGTCCCCTTAGCCAAGATCCCCAAAAAGCAGGCCACCAGGCACGATCGGGTCTGGATAGCTGCAGGGAAACGGAGCAAGGCCGAACAGGCTATTGACAAGGAACAGCGGAGAAAGGTACAATGAACTGGCAAAAAAGGAGCGGGAGGCATGCATTATGCTGCATGTGGCAATATGTGATGACGATAAGGTGCTGTTGAAGGAGCTGGAACGTGAAGTGGAGCTCTGGGCCAAGGAAGGGCAGCCGGCATATACCGCGGAGTTGTTCACCACCGGGGATGCCTTTTTATTTTCCTGGGAAGAGAAAAGGGATATTGACATATTGCTTCTGGATATTGAGATGCCAGGCATGGACGGAATGGAACTGGCGAAGAGGCTGCGGCAGAGAGGGGAACGGATCAGTATCATATTTGTCACAGGCAATCCGGACTTTGCCCTGGAAGGGTATGACCTGGAGGCGGTTTCCTACCTTGTAAAGCCGGTGAAAAGAGACCGTCTGCGTGCGGCGCTGGACCGTGCAGTGCGATTGTCGGGCAGCAGGGAGGCTCTTCTGGTGTCTGTTTCCGCGGGAGAGGTGGAGAAGGTGTACGTGTCGGATCTCTTCCTTCTGGAAAGCATGGACCATGAGACAGTGCTTTCTATGCGGGACGGCAGAAGGATTATCTGCAAGGAGCCTCTTCGGCAGCTGGAACAGGAACTTGCCGGAAAGCAGGACGTCTTTTTCAGACCCCACAGGTCTTATCTGATCAATCTGGGATTTGTGGAGAGGATCACCAGAAAGGATGTGCAGATGGAAAACGGTATTCTGGTACCGATTGCAAGGGGAAAATGGGAGGAACTGAGCCGGGTGTATATGCGGTATTTCCGCAAAAAGTTCAGCTGAACCGTCCGTTTCCGGAGCAGGATAGAATAAAAGGAGTTGACATGTTGCAGTCAGGGATTCAGGCGATATGGCTGGCGCTGTATCACTATTATATAGAGCAGATCGGTGAGCTGGAGAAAGGACGCGTCAAACGGCTCATTGTTCTGGCATTGACATTCGGAACACTTTTGGTCGTGTATCTGCCGTTCCCCGGGTGGGGAAGTCCATGGCTTCATCCGGCTGGCTGGCTGGTGATCACAGGGATTCTCTTTTTATATGTGTTGTTCTATGACGGGAAGGCCTTCAAGTACCAGTGGTGGAAGGCTTTGATCCCGGGTGTGCTGATGGCGGCATCCTCTGTGGTAATGGATCGGGCAGTTGTTTCCGTAAGAGCTGAAATGACGGGGCTGGTGTTGTGTACCGGTGTGGTTTTGGCAGTCTTGCTTTTGATGCTTGGTTATGGACGGGGGCATCTGCGCGTGTGGAACGGTCTGCTGAACCTGGCGGTTTATGTCCTTCTGGGGATGGTTTACGGTGTAGGCAGTTCTGCCCGGGGGCGGGATGCGGGAGTGGAGACAGGCCTTTTCGCAGGGATCCTGGCGTTGGAACTGCTGCTGTTTTTTTCCTTGGAGGGAACGCTGTTTTCTTACCAGCGCGGTTTTGAAGCGCAGACGGAACGGTTTCAAAGGGACATTTTAAGCCATCAATATGAGGAAATCAGGGAAATCTATCTGAACATGCGCAGCTGGAGGCATGATTATCATAATCATCTGCAAGTCATGAAAGCCCAGATGGCCGCGGGGCAGGTGGAGGAAGTGAGGCAGTATCTGGATGAACTGGAGCAGAGTCTGGACAGTGTGGATACTTATGTGAAATCGGGCAATCTGATGGCGGATGCCATTCTGAACAGTAAGCTGACCCTGGCGGAGCAGAGGAAGATCAGGGTAAGCTGTAAGGCGATCCTGCCGGCGATCCTTTCCGTGGAGGATGTGGATCTGTGTGTGCTGCTGGGAAATCTGCTGGACAATGCCCTGGAGGCCTGTGACGTGATCCCGCAGGAACAGCGCTTTTTGCGTGTCTATATGGTGGTGAACAGATCCCAGCTATATATCTCTGTCCAAAATTCTGCCAAGGAGGAACTGAATTTTAACGAGAGGAATTATATTTCACAGAAGCGCGGAAACCACGGGCTGGGTATGAAGCGGGTGAAGGCGCTGACAGAAAAGTATGAAGGCTATCTGACGTTGGCCAATGAGCCGGGTATCTTTGCGGCGGAACTGACGCTGCCATTGTGGAGGTGAGGGAACAGGGACGGCACGGGGCGGCAGGGTTCCTTTCTGTGACGGCTCGATGAGCGCTTCGATGAGCCTCGGGCACGGCAATGCCCGCCAGTGGGCGTGCATCGCCGGAGTCTCCTCTCCGCATCTCGCTCACGCCACAGAAAGGAACCCTGCCGCCCCGCGCCTGTATCCTGTGCATTTGAGGTGGAAAAAAGAACATTTCACGCGAAAAATCCCCTGAAAGGGGATTTTTACGTTATAGTCCATGACAGTGGAAGCTTTGCAGAGGCAATTTGGTATCTTACAGGAAATTCCGTCACAGTGAGGGAAGAATGCGAAGCATTCTTTGAAGTGAGTGTGCTCACTTTTGCCTCGAAGAGGCAATTTGGTATCTTACAGGAAATTCCGTCACAGTGAGGGAAAAATGCGAAGCATTCTTTGAATTGCCTCGAAGAGGCAATTTGGTATTTTACAGGAAATTCTGTCACAGTGAGGGAAGAATGCGAAGCATTCTTTGAAGTGAGTGTGCTCACTTTTGCCTCGAAGAGGCAATTTGGTATCTTACAGGAAATTTCGTCACAGTGAGGGAAGAATGCGAAGCATTCTTTGAATTGCCTCGAAGAGGCAATTTGGTATAGGGAGGATGGTATGAAGGATAACGGTTTAGAAAAGAAAAACAAAACCTGCCACTCAATCTGGAGCAATTATCGAGTGGCTTTTTCCTGGATGAAGGAGATGGAGGGAGCAGGATACCCTTTCTGGCAGGGCGTGTATGTGATTTTGGCTGTGGCGCAGCCTTTCCTGGCGATGGCGATGCCCGGTGTGGTGGTGTATCTGCTGGGAAGCGGCAGGGAGCCGGAGTGGATCCTGTTGCTCCTGGGGGGATATGTGCTTGTATTACAGGGAATGCATGTGGCGGTAGGATACCTGGGGCAATATTGTAAAAATAAGCAGATGCAGCTGAGACTGAACCTGGGGACCCAGTATTTTGATGCCAGCATGGACGCGGATTACCAGGCGCTGGAGAGCAAGGCAGGGCAGAAGATGCTGGGGGCGGCGGGGGTGAATCTTTATTTCGGAAACAACAGGGGGATTGAGGCCTTTTTAAAGGCACTGGGTAATTTCCAGATCAATCTGCTGGGACTGATCCTCTATTCTGTCGTGATCGGCAGGCAGAACCTGGGAATCCTTGCGCTGTCGCTGCTGACAGCAGGTGCGGCGGCCGGTATCCATGGATATGCCCATAAGCGTGCCGTAAAGTATGACGAGGAATTTGAAAAGGTATGGCAGGAATACTCCGGATTAGGCAGGGAGGTGCTTGTCCCTGCCAATGGAAAGGACATACGCCTGTATCATATGTGGAACTGGTTTTCCGGGGAATTTCACAGGCTGCAGGAGAAGGGTGTCTACTGGGGGTACAGATATTGGAAATGTAACAGGGGGTATGCGGGGGTTGCGGAAAATTGTCTTGCCTTTGTGAGGAATTTTCTGGTATATGGTTACCTGATCGGTCAGATGATGCAGGGGAATCTGGAGCTTGGTACATTCCTGGTCTATGTCGGGGTGGCGGCAGGATTCGGCGGCTGGATGAACCCGCTGATGGATGCCCTGGCTGCCATGCTGGAGAATAACAGATATATGGATGACTATCGCGTTTTCCTGGAATTTGCGGAAGCAGGGATGGATGGAACCATGGGAGAGCAGCTGGGGGCAGAGGAAGCGGCAGCCGCTTCCAGGGCGAAATCGGGAAAACGGTTAAAAGCGGCAGCCGCTTCCAGGGCGAAATCGTGGAAACGGGCAAAAGTGGCAGCCGTTTCCCGGGAGGAATTGCGGAAGCGGGGCGAAAGCGAAAGCCGCCTCCAGGGAGAGACCGGGGAATCGGTTGAAAGCAGGAGGCAAAAGGCGGATTCCCGGTCTGTCACGGGGGCAGGCAGAACCCATGAAATCCGCCTGGAGCATGTCTCCTTCCGGTATGAGGGCAATCGGGAAGATACCATTCATGACCTGTCTCTGACCATCGCGCCCGGGGAGAAGGTGGCGCTGGTGGGGATGAACGGCGCCGGGAAATCCACATTGATTAAACTGATCTGCGGACTTTATCACCCCACCTCCGGCAGGATATTCCTGGATGGAAAGGAAATTTCCGGTTTTTACGCAAAGGATTATTACAGGGAATTTGCGGTGGTGTTCCAGGATGTATTTGCGTTCTCCTTCCGCCTGGGGGACAATGTGACCTGTGCGGTGGAGACGGACGCTGACAAGGAGCGCTTAAGGGCAAGCCTGCAAAAGGCGGAATTGTGGGACAAGGTACAGACACTGGAGAACAGGGAACGGACTTATATGAACACTGATATAGATGTCTCCGGAGTCAGGCTGTCGGGAGGGGAACTGCAAAAGCTGATGCTGGCCCGGGCTCTTTACAAGGATGCCCCGGTGCTGATCCTGGATGAGCCGACCGCCGCCCTGGATCCCATTGCGGAGAGCAGGCTTTATGAGAAATATTATGAGATGACTAGGGAGAAGACCAGCATCTTTATCTCCCACAGGCTCAGTTCCACCAAATTCTGCGACCGTATCCTCTTTATGGAAGACGGCAGGATCACGGAGGAAGGCGGACATGAGGAACTGCTGGCGAGGCAGGGCGCATATGCCGCCATGTTCCACACCCAGGCCAGGTACTATCAGACGAAGAAGGAGGCGCTGTAATGGAGAGACAGAATAAGCGGCCAAAGCGGCAGCGGCATAGGATGGAGCAGATCAGGGATGCGGCAGGCATCCACGGAAAGGGGCTGGAATTGTTGAAGATCATCCACAGGATAGATTCCTCCGCAATCCCCCTGCAACTTATGGATGCGGTCATTCAGGTGACGCATATCTATCTGGGGCTGTTTTTTACCGCGCGCCTGATCGACAGCCTGCTGGAGGCGGCTTTTCGCCGGGCATTTTTCTGTGCGGGGGCACTGATCCTGACGGCGCTGCTTCTGGAGATGGCCGGCCTGCTGGTCGCGGGAGCCCAGGAAAAGTCCTGGAACCGGCTCTTCACCGGCCTCTATATGCTGATACGGGAGAAGGCATTTTCCCTGGATTATGAAACCATGGAGCAGCCAGAAGTGGTGGACAGGATCGCCCGTTCTGAACGTACTGCTGCAATGTACGGCGGTTTAAACGGGATCCTGGGGGCTTACAAGGAAATGCTGGAAAGCCTGTTGACCATAGGGATGGCGGTGGGACTGACGGCAGCCCTGTGCTTTGCCCCTCCGGCAGCCGGGGACGGACTCCTTGCCATGGCGGCGCGGCCTGCGGTTTCCGTGGCAATTGTATTGGTTTTTACCTGTGTGGCATTTGTGGTTTATGGGAAGGGGAACCGGGGATTCAACCGGAGACATGAAGTCATTTTTAGCAGCCATACAGATGTGGAAATAAAACTGGGTTACATGACAAACAATATCCTAAAGGACAGTAAGACCGCAAAGGTGATCCGCATTTATGACATGAAGGAAATGCTGATGGCAAATTTCAGGGAATTCAACGAGGTATCCACATCGTTTTTTAAACGATGGAACATTTTGGACAGACAGGCAGGGCTGTTCAGGAATACGGTCAACGGATTCTTTGTAGTGTGTGCATACCTGTTTGTGGCCGTAAAGGCGCTGGCAGGCGCCATCACCATAGGTACTTTCACCCAGTATGCGGGAGCCCTGACGAAGATGGCGGGGGGATTTCGGGATCTGGTGGAAAGTAACGTGTTGCTGCGGAGAAACTGCACCTATATGGAGGATTTCCTGAATTTCCTGCATTTGGAGAGCAGTCATGTGGCAGGCAGTATCCCTGTGGAAAAGCGTCTGGATGGGGAGTATGAGATAGAGTTTAAGGATGTGAGTTTCCATTATCCGGGCAGTGAAGAGCTGGTCTTGAAGCATGTCAATTGTAAACTGACCACGAAGAATAAAATGGCTCTGGTAGGCAGGAACGGTGCGGGTAAGACCACCTTTATCAAGCTGCTGTGCCGTCTGTACGAGCCGACGGAGGGGAGCATTACATTAAACGGCGTGGATATCAGGAAATATAAGGAGGAGGAGTACAGGGAACTGTTCAGCGTGGTGTTCCAGGATTTCAAGCTGTTTGCGTTTCCTGTGTGGAGCAATCTTGTGGCAGGCTATGAGAGGGAGGACGGAAAACTCCGCGACTGCCTGGAGCGGGCCGGGGCGGCGGAATTTGTGGGAGAACTGCCCCAGGGTGTGGATACCCTGTTGTACCGGACCAAGGACGGGGGTGTGGAGATCAGCGGAGGCGAGGCACAGAAGCTTGCGCTGGCAAGAGCCTTGTATAAGGACGCGCCCTTTGTGGTGCTGGATGAGCCCACGGCAGCTCTTGACCCCATCAGCGAGGCACAGGTCTATGCGGGATTCGACGAGATGGTGAAGGAGAAGACCAGCGTCTATATTTCCCACAGGATGAGCAGCTGCCGGTTCTGTGACGATATCATAGTCTTTGACCAGGGCAGGATCATAGAGCGTGGCAGCCATGAGGAACTGCTGGGCAGGCAGGGACAATATGCCCAGATGTGGAACGCCCAGGCAAAATATTACGCAGATTAAATTTATGGATCGTATGAATCAGGAGTTCCTTGCTACAATGCAGATGATATGTTATAATGTCCGCAAAGGGCAGAGGCAAGTACCCGAAGAAGCAGCTGCCGTGCTTGCACGAGCAGGTGATTATTCGGGTACTTGCCGAGCGAAGCGAACCCGAAGAAGCAGCTGCCGTGCTTGCACGAGCAGGTGATTATTCGGGTACTTGC
>CANDMD010000199.1 GCA_947385725.1 uncultured Lachnospiraceae bacterium
TGGCAGGGCATGGGCTGGGGCACCATCCTGTACCTGGCGGCGATCACCAGTATCAACGGTGAACTTTATGAGGCGTGTATCATCGATGGCGCTAATAAATGGCAGAAAATGTGGCATGTTACGCTTCCGGGCATCCGGGGCACCATCGTGACCCTGCTGATCATGAACCTGGGTCGTGTGATGGGCAGTAACCTGGAGCGTCTGACCGCCTTTGATAATACCCAGGTTCGTGACTTCCAGTATCAGCTGGCGATTTACATCTACCAGAAGGGTATGGGTACCGGCAAATACTCAGAAGGTACGGCGGTGGGTCTGTTCCAGTCGCTGATCGGTGTGGTTCTGGTATTGTTGTCCGATAAGATCGCTAAGGCACTTGGCGAAGAAGGCTTGTTATAGGGGGGTGAGGAACATGGCAAAGAAAAATATGGAAGCGACGACCTCTGACGGAAGCCGCGCAATCAGTAAGTTTCACATCAGCGATGTGATCATTATCCTGGTGCTGGTCATCCTGTGTTCCACCTGTGTCATTCCTTTCTGGCATCTGCTGGTGAAATCTATCTCCGGTGATATGGCAGTTATGATGAAAGAGGTTTCCTTCTGGCCAAAGGATTTGACTTTTGATGCATACAGCAAGGTTTTTGCGGATAGGTCCATGGTTCGCTCCATGCTTTACAGCGTGGTGGTGACAGTGATCTTTACGGCGCTGGGCATGATAACCTGTACCTGCGCGGCATATCCCCTCTCCAAGAAAAGGCTGAAGGGGAAGGGGTTTTTCACCTTTGTGCTCATGGTTCCCATGTACTTTACGGCAGGCATGATCCCGTCCTTTATATTGATGTTTAACCTGAACTTAATTGACTCCATGTGGGTGTTGATCCTTCCCTTGATCTATTCACCCTACAACATGCTGGTCATGAAGACTTATTTCCAGAGCACCATTCCGGAGTCCCTGGAGGAATCGGCTTTCTTAGACGGGGCTACTAACTTCCAGATCCTGAGAAAGATTGTGCTTCCCCTGAGCAAGCCCATTGTGGCAACGCTCTCTCTGTTCTATGCGGTGGGACGCTGGAATGCTTATGCGGATCACATGTACTATATCAGGTCTGATTCCAAGAGAATGATCCAGTACAAGTTGTATCTGCTGGTGCAGGGCGCGGAGGCTTCCATTTCGGCGTCCCTGGGTGATACGGGCGGCGCTACCAATGTTACCACGCCGGAGGTGTTACAGGCGGCTTGTATCATGTTTGTATCCGTTCCCATTATTATTATCTATCCTTTCCTACAGAAGTATTTCGTGAAAGGAGCAATGGTCGGAGCTGTAAAAGGATGATAGTTTGTCCCGGATATCCGGGTATCTATAAACTATACACACATTTTAAAGGAGGACTATATTATGAAGAAAAACAATCTTCAGAAAGTACTTGCCGCAACGCTTGCAAGCGTTATGGTAGTGGGTACTTTAACGGCCTGCGGCGGCAGTGATGATGCCAATGCAAGCGCAAGTGCAAGCGGCAGCACACCTGCAAGCAGTACGGCAAGCACACCTGCAAGCAGTACGGCAGGCGGCGATGCATCATCCCAGCCCGCAGCTGACACTGTTGCCGGTATTGACGGGTTTACTGCATTTGAGAATACTGTAACCCTGAACATTCCTGTTTACCAGCGTCCTACGCCCAACGGCGCTGCTGATGCGGGTGACAACTACTGGACCGAGTGGATCAGAAAAGAATTCGGTGAGAAGTATAACATTGACGTAAACTTCAAGGATTGGGTAATTCCCCGTGGACAGGAAAACGAAATGTATGCACAGTGGGCAGCCGTTCAGAAGCTTCCTACCGTATGCTTCGAGTATGACTATCCCGACCTGACCCTGTATCAGAGCGAGGGTTATCTGGCGGAGTATGACATTGACTGGTTCAAGCAGATTGCTCCCACCTACTGGGCGGCAATGGAAGAGAATGGACTGGATCAGTTTACCGAGATCAACGGCGAGAATGTTCTGCTGATCGGTACCAGACCTTACGGCCAGACCAACTATCAGTTTGTAACCTTCTACCGCAAGGACTGGGTTGAGGCTGCTGGCTGGGATACGTATCCCACAGATACCGACGAACTGCTGAAGCTTTACGCAAAGATCGATGAACTGGGTCTGTGCAACGGAGATTATCTCCTGGGCGGTGTTAAGGTTGAAGGCAACGGTGCAGACCAAAACTACGGTTGGAGAAGCTATCCTCAGGACAAGGAACTGTGGGCTACCACAGGTGACTATGTTGTTCCCGCTCTGTCCACCGAGGCTCAGAAGGCTTTCCTGAAGTGGGAGAACCAGCTGTATAACCTTGGTTATCGTGACAAAGAGTACAATACCAAGACGAAGGATTATGAGATCAGTGACTTTGTAAGCGGTAAGTGCTTTACTTATGCTACTTACTCCACCAACACTATCCAGGCGCTGGATGATTTCTACAAGCAGAATCCCGACGGCAAGCTGGGTGTTGTGGTAAATCCCGGCCCTGAGACCTATGCTAATGGTGCTACCACAGGATTCCGTCCCAATGGTATCTTTGGACAGTACATTGGATTCTCCGTTACCGCATCGGATGACGAGAAGAAGGCATTCGCTATGTATCTGGAGTGGATGAGCCAGCCCGATGTTCTCTTCACACTGCAGTGGGGTGAAGAAGGCGTGAACTTCAACTATGACGAGAACGGTTCTCCCAAGGCTATCCCCGTAGCAGATCAGCCTGCTGATAAGGTGATGAGCCATAACAACAACGTGGATATGTGGTGTCTGGTTACCGCTACCGCTACTTTGGGCGATGTTGACAAGGATATTCGGGCGATCACTCCTCTGGGGTATCCTGATTCCGATCAGTTTTTCGAGGATATCAAGGCCAACTATGAAGGTCAGCTGGCTTGCTATGAAGCAGGTTTTGCATCTCCTGACTGCTCCTTTACTGTATCCATCGCGGCACAGGATGAGTACAAGGATACACTGTTTACCAAGTACGCAACCCTGCGTGACCAGGTAGTTATGGGCTCCGAGGCAGACTTCGAGGCAAATTACGAGAAGGCGTGCAAGGAATACCTTGAGTCCGGTTACCAGGCAATCATCGATGAGAGAAAGGCTGCTTTCGAGGCAGGCAACTATGTTGAACAGCTGCCGCAGTTCTTTAAATAAGATGGATTCAACAATGCGTTATGATCAGTCCCCGGCTTACGCCGGGGACTTTTTAAATCAGTATTTTAAGAGATTTGTATTTTTTTTAGATGAAATATGATATAATTACGTAAAACGCAAAGGTACTCGCCAATATGGCAGAACGGAGGGTTATTTATGTTACAGTTGGTGTATGACAAGAAAGAGATTGAGGAGGTAATCGACAAGATCGTAAAGAAGACCATGAACATGGATCTGACATGGGACTGGCCCTGTGGGGTGGCCTATTACGGGATCAGTGAGGCTTATGAGAAGACCGGAAAGGAAGAATACCTGAAGCTTTTGCAGGACAGAATCGATGAACTGATCGATCTGGGGCTGCCCAAGGTATGGACGGTCAATGCCTGTGCAATGGGACACTGCTTGATCACGCTATACCAGGCCACGAAGGAACAGAAGTATTATGACATATTAATGTCCAAGGTAGAATACATAAGGAAAGAGGCTCTCCGTTTTGGTGATAATGTGCTGCAGCATACCGTGTCGGCAAACAATGATTTTCCCGAGCAGGCATGGGCGGACACGCTGTTTATGGCTGCATTCCTGCTGCTTCGGGTGGGCGCCATGATTGAGGATGAGGATATGGTCAATGATGCCCTGAACCAGTGGTACTGGCACATCAAATATCTGCAGAATCCCAGCAGCGGCTTTTATTACCACGGTTATAATAATATTGACAAGAGCCATATGTCCTCTATTTACTGGGGCAGGGCGAATGCCTGGGCGGCCTTTACAATGTCACAGGTCAATGGTGTCCTGGAAAATACGAAATTTAAGCCGTATCTGTATCCCAAGTATATTGATATTGCAGGATCCCTGAACGAGCAGCTGGCGGCGGTGAAAACAGTACAGACGGAGAATGGCCTATGGAGGACTGTGCTGGATGATCCGGAATCCTATGAGGAGATTTCCGCCTCCGCGGGAATAGCTGCAGCCATGATAGCAAGGGGAAATCCGCTGCATTCCAAGTATATCAACAAATCAATCAAGGGTCTGCTGGCAAATGTAAGCGAGGACGGAAAGGTAATGAACGTATCCGGCGGAACGGCAGTCATGAACGACAAGGAAGGTTACCGCGGGATTCCCAAGGATTATATCCAGGGCTGGGGACAGGGTCTTGCGCTGGCATTTTTCTCACTGCTGCTGGTATCGGATGAGATTGAAAAGGATGGTGCGCTGTAAATGTTTCACAGCAGATTTGTGTTCGGCACAGTGGAACGCTCCTCGGACAGTACCTGTGTCGCTGCGGGGGAACTCTACTGCCCGGATAAGGGTTATGGGTTTGTGACGGAACAGAATAGAAGGGAACAGGAGCAGCTGCGTATACCGGAACTAAATTCTGCATTTGATACGGTTTACTGGTATCAGGATGAAGATATTTCAGAACTTCAGGAGGATGCGGAAGGTGTCTTTCTGGATTCTGATGCCATAATCGCCGGGCTGGCGGAGAAGACAGGCGAACCGGCACAGGGTGAACACCGCCGGATTCCCCTTTCTTTTAAGACTGATGTGCCCCGCCAGGGCAATTATAAGGTGACAATTACCATATGCTCAGCGAAGCCGATGAAGGATGTACTGATCTACACCGGACGCAGGAGACTGGGATTCCGCGGGGACATTCCTGCGGGAACCTTTACCCATACCATGGTGGTGAACGTATGCGATATCATACCCAGAGGGCATACGGAAGTATTTGAGGATAAGACCCTGGATATTACGGTGGTGGCAGATCAGCCCCGCATCAGCGGTATTGAGGTGGAAGAGACAAAATGTCCTACTGTATACATAGCGGGGGATTCCACGGTGACGGACCAGAGCGCAGACTACCCCTACGCCCCCGGAACCAGCTATTCCGGCTGGGGGCAGATGATATCGGCCTATTTCAATGACGGTGTCGCAGTATCCAATCATGCCCATTCCGGACTGACCACAGAGAGTTTCCGCAAGGAGGGACATTATGCCATTGTGGAGCGGTATGTGAAGCCGGGAGATTACATATTTTATCAATTTGCCCACAATGACCAGAAGCTGGATGAGCTGAAAGCCCGGGGCGGCTATTATGCAAACCTGACCAGGTATGTCACGGAATGCCGCGATAAGGGGGCTTATCCCCTGCTGGTGACGCCCCTTGCCAGAAATACATGGAAGGGCAATGACGGCAGTTATAATGATCTGTTGGCGGAGTACGCGGAGGTGTGCAGGGAGATCGGAGAGACCATGGAGGTGCCGGTCCTGGATCTGCATGGGCTTAGTATGGAGTTCGTGGTGGAGCATGGGCTGGAAGGCTCCAAGCCTTATTATTTTCCCAGTGATTACACCCACAGTAATGATTACGGGGCTTATTATATGGCAGGACTGGTTGCCGGGGAGATTGCCCGCGCCTGTGCAGCCTGCCAGGATCCGGTCTATCGCTTTCTTGCGGAATGTGTAACGGAGGGCTTCGGCGCATGGGAGCCCGGGGAGGACATCGTACCCCCTGTCAAGCCTGCCATTTACGATAATGTGGCGAATCCCATGGAGGGTAATGCCCTGCTTTCCGAGATAGAGGATCTGCAGGAAAAGGCGGACAGGGTTTCCGTGCTGGATATGATCATCAAGACGGCAAGATTTTTTCCCACAAATGTATACAACGATATGTTCAGGGATGTGGTGGGGCATGAGTGGTTTGCGGGAACGGTGGAATGTGCTTACCAGAATGGCATGATAGACGGGAACCTGGTGGAGGAGCAATGCTTTTATCCGGAGCGAGAAGTGACGCTGGAGGAATTTCTGGTGTTTGCCATGAACGGCTACAAGAGCCGCAAAACCCTGCCGGAGGAGAAAGCGTGCGTGTACGACGGCAGCTGCCGGGACTTTGCGAGGCCTTTTGTCAGGGCGGCCTGTGCCATCGGCCTGATTCCGCCGGACGGCAGTGCCGGCCTGGGCAGGGTGATTACCAGGGGTGAGGCGGTTGAACTCTGTCGTAAGATGAAAATATAAATAACTGTCTCGGAATCAGTATGATGGTATGCAGGTGTTTGATTATTAATCGATTGAAAATGTATCGTCAATCCGTATGTAATGTACTGAATGCAAAGAATAAAGAAATGATATGACGGGAATGGAGGAAAATAGAATGTCTCAGACAAAAGGTGGTTTTACATTGCCTGGGGAGTCCGGATATGAGGATCTCACACTGAAAATGGCAGAAAAATGGGGGGCGGATGTGATCCGGGACAGTGACGGTACTGTGCTTTCCGATGAGATTGTACACGCGGGCTACGGTATCTATTCTACTATCTGTATTATCCGCGACCACAATGAATGGGCTAAGAAAAATACAGACAAGCTGCAGCAGACCTTTCTCTGCACCCCTGCCAAGGTGGCGGAGAGCGGGAGCGTGACCATCGGACTGATGGACAGCTTCTTTGAGGAGCAGTTTACCATTAATGACAGCGAGAGGGCCATGAAATACTGGGAGGTGTACGACCGCACCTCTAATGCAAAGGTGGATGCATCCAAATGGAGTTTCGATAAGAAATCCGGCAGTGTCACCATAAGCGGGATTACGCCTTTCCATAAGTATACGGTCAGCTTCCTGGCCTGCCGTATCTGGGAAGAGATTTCCATGTATAATCACACCACCAATCACTGGGATAAGGAGCACCTGATGCAGATCGATCCCAGATACCCTGAGACCCAGGAATATATGCTGGGATGGATGAAAAACTGGTGCGAGACCCACCCTGACACTACCGTGGTGCGTTTTACCTCCATGTTCTACAATTTTGTGTGGATCTGGGGCAGCGACGAGAGAAACCGTCAGCTGTTTTCCGACTGGGGCTCCTATGACTATACGGTCAGCGACATTGCGCTGGATGAGTTTGAAAAGAAGTACGGCTATGCCATGACCGCGGAGGACTTTATTAACAAGGGGCAGCTTCACGTGACCCATATGCCCGGCAATCAGAAAAAGGCGGACTGGATGGCCTTTGTCAATGATTTCGTGATTTCCTTTAGATCGGAAGAGCACACGTCTGAACTCCAGTCACAGTTCAGGATC
>CANDMD010000200.1 GCA_947385725.1 uncultured Lachnospiraceae bacterium
ATTCCTTCTCATTTATTACCACCGGCGTGGGCATGACATACAGCCCATACTTTTCGATCACGCTTTGCGGGACATCCGATGCCGAATCGGTAATAATACAAAATGCCATAGTTTTTCTCCTATTCCGGTGCTGAAATCGTCTATCACCCAATGCTGTCAAAACCGAACATCCATACATTGCCTGCCCGGTTTCAGCACAACCTATATTTTCTCTCAATAATATTTTACGTTTTTACCGGACGTTTTGCAATCGGATTTTTCAGGAGTTTGTATATACCTCTGTGGCGAAAATTTTACTGCATAATTCCGTATATTCCTCATGGGAAATTTCAGTCCCATTCCATGTATATTTCAGTCCAGGCTCTTCATTGTCCGGGTCAACAAGTTCCTCCCCAAAATTGATTTCTGCGACTAAATTATCAGCTCCTTCATATTTTTCCATATGGTAAAATTCAAATCCTGCACTCGATCTGCTGCCATACATGATCCAGACAGCTCCATTATAATAAACATAAGAAAGGGTGAGCGCAGTACCTTCTGCCACAGCAAATTCATATACCATGTCATTACGCGCATCAAGGTATATTCCGCCATTAGGACCACAAATAATCAGTTCGTTTTCCCCATCGTTGTCAAGATCCACTTTCTCTCCAATGGAATAGGAATCCCATTCTTCAGTGTCCATCTTTAAGTCAGTAATGTAAAATGCCGATGTCAGGTCTGTAGGGTCAACTGCGCTTATTGAGCCATTGATAAATAAATCCCAAAGTTCGTCTGCCGTCTTGCCCGAATCCACAGACTCATCATGCATATTCGGTACATTTGATGTTTTATGACTCCCCTCATACCCATATGCGTCAGATCCCGCTTCCGTTTTCTGAGTGGAATGATACAAAAAATCAACCTCTTCAAATGTGGATTCCCCGTAATATACATCTATTCCATCTGTGTCGTATTCCAGGATATAATAACCGAAAACAGCCTCTCCATCAGAAGATACCTGCTCAGGATACTTAAGGTATATCCTGTCGTTTTCTATGGCTTCTATATTAGATGAATCAGCCAAGAAGCGATAGGAAGATTCTGATTGATAATCGGAAATATCGTATCCATAGGATGTTTTTTCGATGATCAGTCTACCGGTTCCATCATCCGACACATAGGTATATTCCCCTGTCAGTTTTTCCAGTTCCTCCCCCTTTGCACTTTCTGTCAAATTCTGATCAGGTGAACCGGCAATATCATCATCCTGTTCCTGCTGTGATCCGCCGACACTTCCCCCGATATCCGCCGTACCGCTCATTACGCTCGTTTGCGCTTCCCCAGGGTTTTCTGCCTGCCCGCATGAAGAAAGCACAAGCATGACCGCTCCTGCCGCCATTGCCATTTTCATCTGTTTCATTGTCCGTTACCCCTCCTATTCTAGGCATCATGCAAATTCAGCCTTTCGCAATTTATGATGGATGGCCATCCACCCGCTGATTGCCTTGAATAATGCCTTTTGTCAATGTACCTGAACGCATTCACCCTGTAGCCCAGTCTGGCCAGTTCCGTATGTGACGTCCGAAAGCAGATCTTACACGGATTCCCGGCATCCATCAGCTGTTCTGCTATTTCAAGACCATCCTCCCCTTCTGCAAGTTCAATATCCAGGAATAATAAGTCCGCGTCCGGGTTTTTCATAAAATCTTTTCCATTGCTGTAGGCGTTGACCTGGAAAGGAATTTGTTTTTCCTGGGTCTTAACCGGAATCCACAAGAAAGAAGAAACAGGTACATGATATAATTCAGAATGTTATCTACAATGTAAATCACCGTTACCTCCGTCCTGCTGTCCCTCCGTGTATTCCCCTATCCGTCACACATTCCCCACATACACCTTTTCCAGATACTTACCGGCCTCCCGGGCAAGACGGTACAGCTGCTGCACGTCCGTGGCCTCCCTGTCCAGCATGCGGTACCGCGGGAAAAAGCGGATGATATGAAGGGGGATCGCCGGATGGATGCCGGAAATCCACTTTGCCTGGGCCTCCATCTCCTCAGGGGAGTCGTTCTCCCCGGGCACGATCAGCGTGGTCAGCTCCACATGACAGCTTTCCGCCGCCCTGGCGATAAAAGCCTTGACCGTCTCCAGATCCCCGCCAAGCTTCCGGTAATACTCCTGGCGAAAGCCCTTCAGGTCAATGTTCATGGCATCCACCCAGGGCAGCAGCTCCTCCAGCACACCCTGGGCGGCAGTGCCGTTGGTCACAAGCACATTCACCATGCCGCGTTCCCTCACCAGCCGCGCCGTGTCACGGACAAACTCCCAGCCCACCAGGGGCTCGTTATAGGTATAGGCCACGCCGATGTTCCCTGCCCTTTTCTGCTCCTTCCATGCAAGCGCCGTGTCTGCAAGCTGCCTGGGAGAGACATATTCCGCGCCGGACGCCTCCCTGCCCGTCATGGAAATCTCATGATTCTGGCAGAAGGGGCACCTTAGGTTACAGCCGTAGCTTCCCACGGACAGGATCATGCTTCCGGGGTGAAAGTCATGGAGCGGCTTCTTTTCAATGGGATCCAGCGCCATGGAAGTAATCATTCCATAATTTTCGCAGATGATTTCACCGCTTTCGTTTTTCCTGGCTCCGCACAGCCCCGTCTGCCCGGGCTCCAGCGCACAGTGATGCATACATACCTGGCAAATTGTTTTCATAGATCGCTCACACTCCTGTCCTCTAGGCAATTGCGAAACCCTTATCCAGCAAACAGCCTTTGGGCACTCCACACAAAATAAGAAACGAGTCCAAAACGACCTTCGTTTCGTTTTTGTGCGGAGTGAACAAAGACGTCACTCTCATTCAGGCCCTCCCAATTGCCCAATACTTCCTAATAATGCCGTATCACCTCAAAGCGCTCCAGTTCCACGCGTTCATGGGCTTTGATTCCCGCCTTCTGCTTCGCAATGGCGATCTGCTCCTCCACGGTGTCCACGCCCTCCAGGTTCGGCAGCAGCAGCCCCCGCCTTGCGCCCTTTGTCACAATGACCCCGTACCGCGCCGTGTCCAGCTCCCCGGGGGAGGAAATCCGCTCTGTCTCCCCCAGCACATCCACGCTGACGGTCAGGCGCTCCAATTCCCAGGCTTCCACGGGAGAGAACCGGGGATCCTCCGAACAGGCGCTGACGGCATTATGCATGATCTCCTCCGCAAGGGAACTCCTGACTGCCTGGATGGTGCCGATACAGCCCCTAAGTTTTCCATCCTCCTTCAGGGATACAAAGGCGCCGGCCCTGCTGTGGTACAATTCCTCCGGCAGTCCCTGTGGCACCTCGGGCAGCTTCCCCGTCCCCACAAACGTCTCGATGGTGTATCTTGCCAGCCTCACATAGGGGTCTTCCCTTTCCCGCAGGGCAAGAAGCCGCAGCCGTTCCTTTTCCTCGTACTGCTCCAGGAAATTCCGTGATGCGTCTTCTCCACAGGACCGGTAGGTACAGACACCATACCCCACCCCGAAGGGGCCCTCATAGGAAAGCCGCTCCGTCTCCACTGCAGTCCGGTCAAAAGCGCCCGCCAGTATGGTAAAGGAACGATGTCCGCATTCCGCCGCCTTCTCACAGAAGCTTTCCGAAAATTCCAACAGCTCCCCGAAAGCGCCCCTGCCCATCACGTCCATGACCCGCGCGTCGTAGGCAGGTCCCTCCTCCTGATAGCCGTAGGGTCCGTCCTCCTTCAGCCTGTGGGACAGGTCGCCGCTGGCAATCAATACCGTGTTCCGTCCGAGGGTCCGCGCTACTGCCCTGATACACTGTCCCAGCCGGTAGTGGTCCGCCAGGGACAGACCCGACAGGCCGATCCTGACCAGGCGGTATCCCGTCCAGTACTGGTTCACAAAGTACAGGGGCACCATGGTGCCGTGATCCAGCTTCCTCTCCCGTTCCCCCAGCGTTCCCGCCGGTAAACCGGCCACCTCCGCCTCCTGGCACAGCGCCCGGACAAATTCCGTGTCATAGGGTATTTCCATGGAGACCTGCCCGGCGCGGAACTGTCCGAAGTCTCCTTTTGCCCCCTGCCCCGGCGATATATGGAAATAGTCCGCATACAATGTCTGATGAGGGGAAAGGAGCACTATCGTCTCCGGTCGCAGGCGGCCGACGGCCTCCGCCGCCTTATGGTATGCATCGATTGTCTTCTGGATTTTCTTTTCTTCACCGACGCCCACATCGGGTATGATGAGCGGCGGATGGGGCACCATGAATCCTGCTGAAATTCCCATAATGATCCTCCTGTGAGTTATTATAATTATACGGCAACGGGCAGATCAAAATCCAATCTGCCAAACTTCCTCAGAATGTCCAGGTCGCGTATGATAAAATTGCTGCCCCAATAGTAGTTTTCAATTGTCTGTTCGGCCACGCACCACCGCCTGCCGTCCGGATGTGGCGTATTTTGCTCATATACTTCAAGATCCCCGGCAGAAGGAAGCTTAAGTTCACGTATCTCAAGCAGCGAGTCCACGATTGTGTCCAGATTCCTTTCCACGGTGCGCCTGCATTCCGGATAAAAGGGGCTTTCCGGCGAAGCCACAAAGTACACCGGCAGCGGCAGCCAGGACGGATAGGTTGCGGGATCATACGCTTTCACATTCAATGCTTCCGGAGCGTAATCAGGGTAGCCGTAGAGCAGGACCTTCCCGCTTTGCCAGTACCGTTCTTTCAGCCCCTCAGCCTTCCGATAGATACTGCTGCCCTCGTCCGCGTGTTTGAGGAGGAAATCCGCAAGGCGTATAGTCACCCCGATATCGGCCTTTGCAGCTTTTCCGGAATTGTAATGAAACCATGGCATGTGGGCAAAGTCGTTATTGCTGGGAATTCCCTGCATGCCCACCCAGCCGTCCTCCTATAAATATGCCCCGGAAGCCAGGTATTTGACGATACCTGCAATGATCCTGTCTTTTATGTTGCTTTCATGCTCCCCTGCGAGATCCAGGTAATCCAGCGCAATGCACACCGTATAGGGAGAAGAGTTTGGGGTTCCAGTTGTTGCACTCGATATTATGCCCAAAACCTCCGTCCTCATTTTGGTAGCTGGACAAAACCCGCAGGAAATCATCGCAGCTGCCATTTTCAAACAGGAATTTCCATCTCGTATAGTCCAGGAGCCTTGCGCTGCGGTGAACCAGCTTTCTCAGTCTCAAAATTCATCAAAGGATATTCTTTTCACTGTCGTTACCTCCGTCTCTGCATCTCTGTTTCAATTCAGTTTCCTTATTTCCCGGTTGCAGCAGGATAACACGCTCACGGCGAACCCGCATATCCCGGTGCACAAAAACATTGCCGCCATGCCGCTTCCGGCAGCATTCCCGACCATTACCCCCAATATTCCCGCCAATCCGTTCCCGGAGCTCATAAACGGCTCAAACACATAATCCGCCAGACAGCCTCCCAGGACAATACCTAACGGTATCGTGCCGTACTGGATGGCATTCCTCACCGCAAACACACGTCCCTGTATGTTGGACGGAATCCTTCGGTACAGTATCGTGTTCTGGGATGCCTGTATAAAGGGAATCGGTACACTGGCACAGACCGCAGCAGCCGACCACCAGAAGGTATTCCGGCCGATAGCCATCAACAGATCCCCGAACAGAAAGGACAGCGCCGCCGAAACATAAACTGCCGCTGCCTTATGCCGGCTCTCCTTCTTTATGGAGACAGCGATGCCCCCGGCAATCCCGCCTGCACCCATGCAGGCATTCACAATGCCAAGCGCAATGCTGTCTCCGGAACTTCTCGCCAGAATCATGGGTGAGAGAATATTTTCATAGGTCAGCCTTGAAAAAAAGTTGATCAGCGCCATTGTCAGCATCATGTATAAAATGCCCTTTTCCTTTTTCAGGAAGGCAAATCCCTCCGCTATTCCGGCAAAGGGGGAACTGTGCGTCTTTTGCTGTGCCTGCTCCGGGATTGTGATGAAGACCAGCAGCACACAGAACGCAATTGCAAAGCTGGCCAGATCGATCAGCAGGATGAGCGGGAGTCCGCCTGCCGCGAACAGGAAAGCTGCCAGCATGGGACTGAACACCACGATCAGGTTATTGGAAAAGGAGTTCATCCCGCTCACATTTGAAATCTTTTCCTCCGGTACGAGCTTTCCTGTCGCCACAGCGGACGCAGGCTGCTGAAATGCGTTTGTTATGCCGATCACCGTATTGATGACATAAATATTCCAGACCGAAAGCCTTCCCATAAGCAAAAACGCCAATACTGTCAGTGACCCCAGCGCCGCAATGCTGTCCGACACCAGCATGATCGTTTTCTTGCTGTGCCTGTCTATAAAGCTGCCGACAAACAGGCTTAAAATGACATAAGGCACATAATTGCAGAAGGACATCATGGAAACAGACATGGCAGAATGGCTCTGCCCATATGCCCACAAAACAAGCGCGAACCCGGTCATGGAACTGCCAAGCCCGGACACGCTCTGACTGAACCACAAAATGATATATCTCTTAAATGATCTTTCGTTTATTGGTTCGTTTATTAAATTCTTTTTATAATTTTCCATTGAATTTTCTCCATTCTATTCTTTTTCTTTCCAGAATAAAAAGTACAAAATCCAATGCGGACGATCCTTTTTACCTCTGCACAAATTTCGTCCGGTCATCAGACTTTGTACAGAGTTCTTTGCTCAGGTCGATCCTGAAATGGCAAAGCATTTTCCCACCTCCTTCAGGCAGCTTCCAATCGTGAAAGTCAGGAACGCTGCAAATTTTCCTTATCTACACAGTCATAAAAATCAAGAATCACCGGATTCAGTTCCTTTGCCTGTTCAACCACAAAATGCGGGCGGTGGCCTCCGCCTTTCACCTCGTATACTTTACTTTTGCGTCATCCAGAAAAACCTTTTGTCCGTGGATATACATAACCGCATGCGCTATATTATTACCACCCTGACATTCATCAGGCGCATATTCATAGTTGTGTACAATGCTTTCGGCTTTGGTATGAAATGCTTTTTCATATAAAGTGATTGCTTTTTCGCAGTCGCCGCAAAAATGTAAGTGTGGTATCAGCATAATTCAATTTCTCCCCAACTATTGCAATAACGTTCATATTTTCTACAGACTGACTGTATTAACCATCGCAAAAACTCCTCAAATATATTACATTTCTGTCGGGATCATAAAAACTCATGTTTACGGCACCCCACGGACGTTTCGTTGGTTTCTCA
>CANDMD010000201.1 GCA_947385725.1 uncultured Lachnospiraceae bacterium
CTACACCCAACAGAACACTCTTTCCCTACACGACGCTCTTCCGATCTCAGCGCACTGATCAGGTTCATCCTGTCACAGTCATACGCCGCCTTGCCATACTCCCTGACGATATGACGGGTGATAAAGAGATTGTCCACCACCTGGGGACCCAGCGCATCCGCCGTCACCTCGCGATTACCCAGCCCTACGACCAGTATGGACTGCTCCTGCCCCAGACCGGGAAGCATCTGCTGCAATTCCTCCGCAAGCCCCTCCGATATCTCCCTGTGGTAGTCGTCATCCGGCTCCACCATGGCGGGAGCCTCCATGGTCACATAGACACCCATGGGCTTACCCATGGCTTTTGCGGCATTCTTCGTTTCAATCGTAACCTTTGTGACGCGGATATCCTCTTCTTCCTTATAGTATTCTTCCACCTTGACCCCCCTCAGTTCACTCTCGGCTTCGCTGATGCTCTCCCGCGCCTCCAAGGCAAGGTCTGTTCTCACTTGAAAATTTCCCATAAGCCCTCTCACACATAAATAATTTATCTTTTTCCTCTATTTTTTGCAAAAAATCCAGGAATATGTATTGACAAATTACCAACAATTTACTAGACTGTTAGAGTATGTTTACATTAGTCTCCCGTGTCTGGCTAAGGTGAAACAAATCATAAAACGATATTGTATACAAATTGGAGGTGTACGACTTTGGCTAACATTAAATCCGCAAAGAAAAGAATTTTAGTAAACCGCACTAAGGCTGATAGAAATAAGGCTATCAAATCCGGTGTGAAGACCGCTACAAAGAAGGTTTTCGCTGCCGTGGAGGCCGGTGACAAGGCTGCTGCCGAGACTGCCCTGCGCGCTGCTACCAAGACCATCGAGATGGCGGCCACCAAGGGTGTTTACCATAAGAACAATGCGGCACGCAAGGTTTCCCGCATCAGCAAAGCAGTAAACCAGATGGCTTAATTTTTGAACAATATATCATTACATGAAAAAAGCACTCATACCGTCATGTGAGTGCTTTTTTGTGTCTTAATGTCTGTGGCTTCCGCCTCCATGGCTTGCACCGCTGCGGCTGATATGGTGGCCTCCGCCTCCGCTGTGACTGCCTCCCCGGGAACTCCCGCCGCTTCCGCTGCTGCCCGACTCGATCCTTCTGGTAATGACACTCTTGCGGATAAAATCATCTGCCTGTGCCTTCATCACAGGTTTGCCACCTTCCACATAGGTGTTGGCCGTAGTGGTATCCTGGGCCGGTTTCTGATGCAGGTTCACCAAAGCGTAAACCAATGCAACTACTAACGGCAACACAAGGATCACCATAAAAGGCAGCTGCACATTCCCTGTGCCCGACATCAGGGAAGCCGTCTTATTGACATATGCCAGATAGGCCCGATAAGGATCCGTATCATAATATTCATCCACTGCATAAATCACAGCATCAATGTCATCAACGCTGAATCTTTCCTCCACCCTGCCGCTGGGGGACAAATGCTCCCCATTCTGCCCTTCATACCAGTTATGGACCAGGATGCATCCGTCGCCATTAAAACCTTTGTTATATCCATACTTGTTTTCATCCCAGAAGTCATCGGCATAATCCATCATATTCTGTTCCCAGTCCGTAGACCGGTAGCCATACTGCCGCATGGCTTCCTCCCCTTCCATCGACTGATTGCATGTCACCAGTACAATGTCAATCGCCAATTCACCCTCCAGCTCCGCTATCCTCTGACGCAGCATTTTTTCTTCCTCATCCGTCAGCACATCGGCATAATCATAAACCCTTTCCGCAGGCGCAGAAAAATTGGTTCGCGGCACATTCCGCCTCATGCCATGCATCACGCCGGCAACAGCCGCAGCCACGAGCAATACAGCTATCATAATAAACCAGATACGGAAATAATGGAAATACTGCTTTCTTGCCTCTTTCCTGATCTCATTACTCATATTAATGTCTTTTCCTCCATTCAGAACCAGGTTATGATCAGCCGGCACAATACCATGATAACTGTCAGACAGCCCCACAGCGTACCCGTATATCCCCACACCTTCTTTTTGGAGATCGGAGGCATTCCCACGATCTTCCCCGTCTGCCCGTTGACATAAAAGGGATATTTCTGCCCGTTATATTGATAATCATACTTCCACAACGGGATCAGGCCATACTCCGCTGCGCTGTTCTTCACCTGAATATTCCTTTGTCCCGGCGACACCGTAGCATAACCGGAAATGCTCCCTTTCAACAGCTTTTCCGCATCCGCATCCATATGATCCCTTGCGCGGGACTCCACAAGATCCGAAGTCATATTATACTTTTCGCCGTAAAATCCTGACATGTATTCCGGTTTAAAATCCACCATCTGCCCGTACTGAAAGGGTGCGATCAGATCCATCACCTCATCCGGCATCTGCACGGAGGCATCCACCGGAATATTCCGGAAGTCAATATCCAAATCACGATGTATCCTGTAATAAGCAGTCTCCGTGTACTGTATATTCCCTGACATCCAACTCCTTACCTTAGTACCTTCCCCGTCATACCGGCAGTTGGTATCATAACTGTAAAACCAGTAAGGCACATAATACCCCTGTATGCTGTCCAGCCGTGCCTCGGACAGAAAGTCCACAGGCGCAAAAGTACATTTTTTAAACTTCTCACGCAGGGAATTTTTACATGTCTCCTTGCCCATCTGGAAAGGAATGATCTTCTTCGGGGTATATTGTCCCTCGACCCGCTCATTGAAAATCATATAATTGTCACAATACGGGCACTGCGTTGCCGAAGTATGCTCTTCCACCGGGATCTCGCCGCCACAGTTCGGACAGACAGATATTTCGCTGCCGGGATGATCCCTGCGCTCATCACTTTCCACACTGTCACAGTAGGGGCAGAACATGCTATGTCTCTCCGGGCTGTACACCACATTTCCGCCGCAGTTTTTACATACAAATATCATTTTGATCCTGTTCCTTTCTCTGTCATACCGACCTCATCCGCCCCATCACGTTTTATCACGTTTTATCACGTTTTGATATGTAACATAAATATGTCCTGCAGCGAATAATATTGCAGAAACAATCAACGGAAAATATCCCAGTGTGATCCCGCTCAATAAGAACAGACAGGAGGGAATCACCGCAAGGGATATCCTCAGCATCCCAACGCTTTTACTCCTGTGTTTTCCAGCAATAAAGATTGACGTAGGGCCTTCCACCCAACCGGTCACTTCTGTCCTGGTCACATGGAAATAAATCCCCCAAACCGTCCAGTAGGCTATGAGAAGCAGCGCGTTTCCAAAAACATAAACCAAAAACAAAGCCACCGAGGAAAACCCCAATCCCCCTTCCCGCAGACAGACCATCATAAACAGCATGGATCCGAAACGTCCTGTCTGCTCTATGACATTCATACATCTGTTGTCACAGAGATTCCTCTCGTCTTTATGCTTTATAGCGTAGATAATATTGGGAATCAGCAGAAACGCTATGATAAGCAATCCAGATAGATTGATCCAGTTCCATGCAAACGGAAAGCCTCCCCCTCCAGACTTCAACGCCGTCCCCACCTTCCCCGCATAGAAATATGCCGTGGGACCGTCCGCATGGTATGTCATGCTATAATTCATTACTTTTCTCCCCTTCGATTTTATCCAGAATACCAGTTTGTCTGATGCTTACAGCATATCATACTTTATGAATTTTCGCCACTTATTTGTTTGAGGCGGCCTGCCTCTTCGTAACAGTTCAGCGCTTTTTGAGACAACAAAACCCACTCCAGCCAAAAATTCCACAGGCTGAAGTGGGTTTTACGTATGTTGACATAATCTCAGAAACTGCCGCTTCCACTTATGGCGCTTAAAAAATCATCTATGCAGCAGAGCGGTCATTCACGGCTGTTTTTCCCGAAGTAAATTAATAATTTACGATCTTCCCAAAGTCTGCTTTCAACGATGCCCCGCCTACCAGGCCGCCGTCGATATCCGGCTGGGCAAACAGTTCCGCCGCATTCCCCGCATTTACAGAACCGCCGTACTGGATGCGCACCGCTGCTGCGGTCTCGCCGTCGTACATCTCCGCGATGCAATCCCGGATACCCTTGCAAACTTCCTGAGCCTGCTCAGTGGTTGCGGTCTTGCCGGTGCCGATTGCCCAGATGGGTTCATATGCGATCACCAGCTCTTTTACCTGGTCTGCGGTCACACCTGTCAGGTCTGACTTGATCTGCAGCCGGATCCAGTCCATGGTTACTCCCATTTCCCTCTGCTCCAGGCTCTCACCACAGCAGAGAATCGGGGTCAGCCCCGCCTCAAAAGCCTTTTTGACTTTCTTGTTGAGCAGGGCGTCGTCCTCCTTAAAATAATCCCGTCTCTCAGAATGACCGATGATCACGTACCTCACTCCCGCGTCTTTCAGCATAGCCGCGGAAATTTCGCCGGTGTACGCACCTTTTTCCTCAAAGTACATATTCTCTGCGCCTACCGCAACATTCGTCCCCTTCACTGCCTCCACAACAGGTACGATATCGATGGCGGGAACGCAGTAAACCACATCCACATCATCATTTTTCACAAGATCCTTCAATTCATCACACAGCTTCACGGCTTCACTGGGAGTCATGTTCATCTTCCAGTTGCCGGCTACAATTTTCCTTCTTGCCATAGTATCCTCATTTCTGCGCTGTCTTGCGCAATCTTATATCTTTCTTTTACACTTCCCACCGGGTCATATTTCTCTCAAACTTCCGGATATATGCCTGTTTCAGTTCATCCTCGGATATACCGTAGCAAAGCATGACGTCCCCGTAATACATCAGCACATCCGTCATCTCTTCCACAAGATGCGCCTTGAGATCCGGGTTTTCCACTACATTGCTTCCGCCGTTCTTCTTCACGATATCGATGACCTCACCGACCTCACCGATCATCCACAGAAGCTGGTTCTTTCCGTTCTCCGGGGAAAGGGGCGTCCATACATTCCGATAACGTTCCTGCAGTTTCTTCTGCATATCCAATATTTCCGCCACTGTAAACTCCGCCATATCATCCTTACCTCCGGCCTTACTTACTTGTCATCTGCCGCTGCCACCCACGGTGTGGCAGTCGTAAGTCTTACTTACTTGTCATCTGCCGCTGCCACCCACGGTGTGGCAGTCGTAAGTCTTACTTACTTGTCATCTGCCGCTGCCACACCGGGAAGTACTTTGCCTTCCAGGAACTCCAGGGATGCGCCGCCGCCGGTGGAAATATGGCTCATCTTGTCGCCGAAGCCAAGCTGGTTTACCGCCGCCGCAGAATCGCCGCCACCGATAATGGTGGTCGCGTCTGTCTCTGCCAGAGCCTTGGCCACAGCGATGGTGCCAGCCGCCAGAGTAGGATTCTCAAACACGCCCATGGGTCCGTTCCATACAACGGTCTTTGCATTCTTTACAGCATCCCCAAAAAGCTCCTGGGTCTTAGGTCCGATATCCAGACCTTCCATATCGGAAGGAATCTTGTCGGAATCAACGAAGGAAACCTCCACGGGTCCGTCAATGGGATTGGGGAAGGATGCCGCAATGGTGGTGTCCACGGGAAGCAGCAGCTTCTTGCCAAGCTTCTCAGCCTTCGCCATCATCTCCTTGCAGTAATCGATCTTCTCATTATCCACCAGGGAGTTTCCGACCTCCATTCCCTGCGCTTTCAGGAAAGTATAAGCCATACCGCCGCCGATGATCAGGGTATCGCATTTCTCCAGCAGATTGGAGATGACATTCAATTTATCCGCAACCTTGGCGCCGCCCAGGATAGCCACAAAAGGCCTCACAGGATTCTCCACCGCATTGCCCAGGAAATTGATCTCTTTCTGCATCAGGTAGCCCACCGCATTCTCGCCGCCCTTTGCGGTGATACACTTGGTAACGCCTGCAACGGAAGCATGTGCCCTGTGGGAGGAACCGAAAGCATCACACACGTACAGATCAGCCAGGTCAGCCAGTTCCTTGGAGAACTGCTCGCCGTTCTTCGTCTCTTCCGTACCGCGGAAACGTGTATTCTGGAGCAGGACCACATCCCCCTCCTTCATAGCCTCCACTGCCTTGGTAGCGGCCTCTCCGGTTACATTGTAATCAGCCACGAACACTACCTCTTTGCCCAGCTTCTCGGATAATCTCTTTGCCACAGGAGCAAGGGACTCCTTCTCGTTGGGTCCCTCCTTTACCTTGCCCAGATGGGAGCAGAGGATCACCTTTCCGCCGTCATTGATCAGCTTCTGGATCGTGGGAAGAGCTGCCACGATACGTGTCTCGTCAGTGATCTCGCCGTTCTTCAAAGGCACGTTGAAATCACATCTCACCAGTACTCTCTTTCCCTTTGCGTTGATATCATCAACAGATTTCTTGTTCAATCCCATTTTTCAGTCTCCTTTTCTTTCATTTTGCCGTTATCCGTTTTACCACTGACAGAAAAGGGATCCGGCCCAACAGACCGGACCCCTCTAAGGTCTTCGTATTTTGCGCGAAGGATGCCCGTACTTTGGGCATTCTTCTGTGTGCAATGTAGATTTTCTTAGTCTGTGCACTAAAGAGGTGTGCTATGCACCCTCTTGCGGGCTTAGAAATCTTTGCACTCTTCCCGTCATGCCGACACAGTCGGCACAAACATCCAGTGAGAGATTTAAAATTTCTTAGACGACGTACTTTGGCGTCTTAGAAATTCTTCTCACACTTTTATGCAAGTTCACTGAAGTACTTGATTGTACGAACCATCTGGGAAGTGTAGCTGTTCTCATTGTCATACCAGGAAACAACCTGTACCTGGGTATTGCCGTCCTCCATGGGAGCTACCATGGTCTGTGTCGCATCGAACAGGGAACCATAGGTCATACCGATCACATCGGAAGATACGATCTCGTCAGTATTGTAACCATAGGACTCTGTCTGGGATGCTTTCATCTTCTCGTTGATCTGCTCCTTGGTCACAGCGCCCTTGACAACAGCTACCAAAATGGTGGTAGAACCGGTAGGGGTAGGGACACGCTGAGCGGAACCGATCAGCTTGCCGTTCAGCTCGGGAATAACCAGGCCGATTGCCTTTGCAGCGCCAGTGGAGTTGGGAACGATATTCTGAGCGCCTGCACGGCTTCTTCTCTTGTCGCCCTTTCTCTGAGGACCGTCAAGGATCATCTGGTCGCCGGTGTATGCATGAACGGT
>CANDMD010000202.1 GCA_947385725.1 uncultured Lachnospiraceae bacterium
AAGACCGCATGTATTGGCAGTCCATTATCAAGAAAATGCAGAAAATCAACAGATAGATTTACTTCAATCCTCCCGTTTCGGTGAAGCCCTGCGCATGACTCAGGAGAAACTGGACAGCAGGAACTTCTACGCTTTCAATCCTGCCTTTGACAGATGCAAGGATTGTGACGATAAGCCGGACTGTGGCTGCAACAACTGAATTTATTATCGACCAAAAACGGCAGGGGAGATTTCCCTGCCGTTTTTTTGAACCTTTTTCCGATATATTACAATATACAGGTGAAGGACATAACTCCTTCGCAAAAGACGTCTTTAGGTGGGAGCAAAAATGACAAAACAGGAACTGACGGAGTGCATTGATACATATGGCAGGGATATCTATTCCTTTTGCAGACACCTTGCCGGCAACATTCAGGAGGCGGAGGAACTGTATCAGGACACATGGCTGAAAACAGTGGAACTGCTGGAAAGTATTGATTCTACGGGAAATGTGAAAAGCTATTGCCTGTCCGTGGCCATGCGCATCTGGAAAAATAAAAAACGCAAATTTGCATGGAGGAAACGGATTGCCGGGACTCAGGACTATCTGGACGAAGAAGGGCTGGAATATATCAGCGACGGAAGGCCTGCTTCGGAGGAGCAGATTCTGGAGAAAGAGCGGGACAGACTGGTCTGGAATGCAGTGGGAGAACTGAGTGGGAAATTGAAAACGGTGATCCTTCTGTATTACATGGAGGAATTAAGCATTTCACAGATCGCAGAACTGGCAGGAGTACCGGAGGGAACAGTAAAGAGCAGATTGTATCAGGCGAGGAAACTTCTGGAACAGAAATTGGAGGGTGTTTTATATGAGAAATGAGCTGGATGAGCTTTTGACACATGTCCTTACTCCAAGGGAGAAACCCGGTGATATTCTGAACCGGAAAATATTAGAGCAGGTAAAGGAGACAGAGCATATGAATCAGAAGAAATATAAAAGAGCCTCTGCCGCGGTGATAGCGGCGGCTGTTTTGGCGGCAAGTTCCATCACTGCCGTGGCGGCATGGCAGTACAGGAGCGCCTCCGATGTGGCGGAGAGAGCGGGAGATGAAAAGCTGGCCGACTATTTCGCGGAGCAGGCATCAGCTGCCGGCATCGCCACGGATCCTCCGGGAGTTGCCGGACAGGCGGACAGTGCGAATATTGTGGGGGAAAGTCAAAACTTTGGCGGGTATAAGGTCACGGTGCTGGGACTTGCGTCGGGGGCGGAGCTTTCCCATTATCAGATGAAGTCCGGCGATCAGGTGCATAGCGACAGAACCTATTGTGTGGTGGCCATTGAGAGAGAGGATGGCACGGAGATGGATGCGGAGCATGGAAACTTTTTCGTGTCACCGCTGATCGGAGGGCTGGAACCCTGGGTGTATAATGCGGTTTCCCTCTGCGGTGGATACAGCCAGTTTGTGGAGGAGGGGATTCTTTACCGTCTGCTGGAATGTGACAATATCGAATGCTTCGCGGATCATGAACTGTATCTGTGTGTCAGCGACACAAGCTTTTATGACTCCAGCCTTTATCACTATGACGAGACGGATGGCAGTATTTCCAGGAATACGGAATATAAAGGATTGAATGCGCTGTTTGATCTGGAAATAGACGCTGCCATGGCTGATCCGGTTAAGGCGCAGGCTCTGATCGATGCGGTCAACTCGTCCGGGGAGGATGACGGAACAGGGATCGAACTGCCAAAGGAAACGCAGGATGCCATGGCATGGGCGGCACAACTGACACCAGAGAATCTGGAACAGTACTGTGTGAGAATGGAGAACACAGTGCAGACTGTTACCGCCAAGGACGGCTGGTATGTGCAGCAGCCATGGCTGGTAAATGCGGCGGTTTCAGATACCCGCGGAGGTGAAGGCTCGAGAATCAAAGCTGAGTTCATGACGGAATCCTATACGCCGGGCAGGCTGTATATTGAAGGCACGAGTACCAGTGGAGGCATGGAGGATCTGGTGATCACTACGATCATGCTGAATGAGGACGGCAGTGTGACCTTTGCAGCATGGGTGCCCAAGGACGTCAGCATGTATTTGAAATAAAAGATAACTACCCCTGATGCTTTACGGAATTACTTTGAAAGGAGCGCCTGTGTTACTGCGGCGTTCCTTTTTTCGGGTATTACAGTTTCGGGCAGGCGGCAAGGAACAGCTTCAGCATGTCCGGTGCATACCCCTTCCCCGGCAGCCAGGCGGTCATATGTTTCTTTCATCTAATGAGTATCCTACGATTGTGTTTCCTCTTTTTCTGTGCTGTATAAAAAGCATTGACGGCTTTCTTTTATGCCGTTTGTTTTTTATTGTCCCTATAATAATTGTATTGACGACACACGTTCTAAACGTATATAATAGTTATGTTTAAAACGTATGTTGCGGGAAAGCAGGGAGCCAAAATCGCTGTATCGGCAGATAAAGATGAAGAAAATACTGATCCTTACAACTATTGGCGGCTTTCTGCCGCAGTTTGAGATGAATGATGTGAAAATACTGATGGAGCAGGGCTATGAAGTCCATTATGCATCTGATTTTGCCCACCCTGTCTATAAGCTGGATACGGAAATGCTGGAGAAAATGGGGATTGGTCTTCATTTCATTGATATACGGAAGTCTCCTTTAAGGCTCCTGCATAATATGCGGGCACTAAGGAGCATTGTATCCTTGATGCGGAGAGAGCACTTCAACGCCATACATTGTCATAATCCGATGGGCGGTGTCCTGGGGAGGCTGGCGGCAGTGGCTGCTGACAGGCCACGGAAGCCCTATATTATTTATACGGCGCATGGATTTCATTTTTATGACGGTGCGCCGTTATTGAACTGGCTGCTTTTTTTCCCGGTGGAATTCCTGCTTGCAAAATACACGGACAGCATTATCACCATCAACGGGGAGGATGATGCCAGGGCGCGCAGGTTTCTTACGGGAAGGCGGAGGGCAGTATACAGGATTCCCGGAGTAGGGGTGGAGACTTCCCGTTTTGCACCGGATCCGCGCATTCGGGAGCGGGTGAGGAAAACCTTGCGGATAAAGGAAAACACCTTTTACATATTGTCTGTGGGGGAATTAAACCGTAACAAGAATCATGAGGTGATCATTCAGGCGATTGCCAGCCTGGACGATCCGGATATCTGTTACGGGATCTGTGGGAAAGGATATCGGCGGGAATATTTGGAGAAACTGGCCAGGAAAAAGGGGATCGCGCACCAGGTGAGATTTTTCGGATTTCGGGATGATATCCCTGAGATGCTCCAGGGGGCGGATTGCTTTGCCTTTCCTTCCAGACGGGAGGGTCTTGGGATAGCGGCGCTGGAGGCAATGGCGGCGGGGCTGCCCATGATCACTTCGGACTGCCGGGGCACAAGGGAATACATGGAAGACAATGTGACCGGTTATGTGTGCCGCAGCGGAAGGGTTTCTGAATACGCGCGGCTGATTAAGAGGATGAAGAGCGATCCGGGGAAAAGAAAGGCAATGTCAGACGTTTGCCGGAGCACTGCGGAGAAATTCAATCTTCAAAGGACGGACAGGATCATGCGGGAAGTATATGGGAAAATCAATGCGTCGTCCCAATCAGTTTCCGCTGCACAGATGGACAGGTTTTCGGATGGCATAAGCGGAGGAACAAGGGAAAATTGAGAGAAAAGACAGACGAAGGAAGGGCGCCGAAAATCAGCGTCATCATGAGTATATATAACCAGTGGAACAGTACATATCTGGATCAGGCGGTCATGTCCATTTTAAACCAGACTTTTGGGGACTTCGAGTTCATAATCTATGACGATGGATCCGACCCTGCCATCTGCAGCCAGCTGGAAAAGTATGCACAGCTTGACAGCAGGGTTGTGCTGATCCGCAGCCCTGAAAACTGTGGTCTGGCATATTCGCTGAATACCTGTATTAACGTGGCCAGGGGCAAGTACCTTGCAAGAATGGATGATGATGACATCAGCGACCAGGAGCGGCTGGCCATACAGTATGAATACATGGAGCATCATCCGGAGATCGCATATGTGGGGTGCAATGCGCGGCTGGTTGATTCCAAGGGGGTGTGGGGACACCGGGTGATGCCGGAGTTCCCAATGAAACATTCCTTCCTGCGCTATTCACCGTTCATACATCCGTCAGTGATGATCCGCCGGAGCATCTTCGATACACAGGAAGCATACCGTTTCTCGAAAGATACATGGCGGTGTGAGGATTATGAGCTGTTTATGAGACTGATGCGGCTTGGTTACCGCGGGGCCAATATCCAGCAGGAACTGTTCTGTTACAGGGAGGATGCCAATTCCTACCGGAAAAGGAAATTCAAATACCGTTTGGATGAGATGAAACTCAGATACCGGAATTTCAAGGAATTGGGGTTGTTATATCCCATAGGCTGGCTGTATGTGGTCAGACCTCTGGCGGCGGCCGTAGTGCCCTCCAGGCTGACTTATATGGTGAAGAAGCTTTATCACAGGCAGCCCTGTGTCCAGGAGAGCAGTGCAGAGGAGATTCTTACCGTATCGGGCACGGTGTCGTCCGTGTGATTTTCATGGAAAATCTGAGAATATCCAAAGTGCGGGCGTTTTCCGCACAGACTTGAGATTCTGCGAAGCGGAATCATGGAGGCTGGCGTGCTGGAAGTAAGAGAGGAAAATAAAAATGCAGCAAACAACAGGACAGAAGATAATCGGGATTGCCGTGGGTATTGCGGGTCTGGTGGCAGTGTTCCTGCTCGGGAAATGGATCGCCACACAGATATATGATAAACCGGACGAGGAGGTAGGAACGGAAGTCCAGGTGGAGGTGGAATTGGCCACAGCCCGTACGGAAGAGGAAATGGAAGCGCTGTATCACTCCATCAAGGAAGCGTCTGTGCTCTCCGGAGAACCGGGGGAGGGCAGTGGCATCCCGCAGGGGAATAATCCGGCGGAGGCTTCTGACAACGCTTCGGGACAGGAGAGCGGACAGGACGAGGTTGATTTCGAGTATTTATGGACGGTCAACAAAGATATTATCGCCTGGATCACCGTTCCGGGCACTAATATAGATTATCCCGTTTTACAGCATCCGTCAGACGACAGTTATTACCTGAACCATAACATTGACGGTTCTCCCGGTTACCCTGGGTGCATTTATATAGAGGGGCTGAATACCGCGGACTTCACAGATCCCAACACGGTGCTCTACGGGCACAATCTGAAGGCAAAGACCATGTTTACGGAACTGCATAATTTCGAGAACAGGGATTTCTTTGAGGAAAATGATGAGGTCATCATATATCTGCCGGACAGGACGCTGAACTATCAAATTTTTGCTGCCCATGTCTATGATGACCGGCATCTGCTATATAGCTTTGATTTTACGGACGAAGACATTTTTGGCGGTTTTCTGCAGTCGATTTATGACATCCGGGATATGAGCGCCAATATTAACAGGGATATCACGGTGACATCCCAGGACAGGATCATTACGCTGGTCACCTGTATGCCCCACAGTACGAATCCGGAAAATGCAGAGAAGAGACTGCTGGTACATGCAGTTTTGGTGGAATAGAGTGAAGAATCTGGAGGTTGGGATAAGGCGGTGAAAGGGAACAAAGGGAGTGATCGGAAGCCAAACTACATAAAGCGTGCCCTGACCGTGCTCCTTGTGATCGTGGTTTTGCTGCTGGTGCTGTTTCTGGCCGTTTTTGTACTATACCGCGTGCGGGGCAGGGATGCGCTGCAGGATCATGCCGGTGCGCTGCGGGAAGCTTTACAGATAGAGTCAATGGCACTGCCTGTACAGTCCCTGGAGGCCGGGCAGGAGGAATTGGAACTGGAGGAGGGGCAGATTGCCTATCATGGCAAGGTGTATGAATATAATGAGGATCTGCTCATTTTCCTGTGCCTTGGCATTGACAGCAGACAGGATATCAAAAAGGAAAAGACCCCGGGCGAGGGGGGACAGGCGGATACCATCATTCTGGCTGTCCTGGACCAGAGCGCTGGGACCCTGAAAATGATCAATATATCCAGGGACACCATGACGAAAGTTAAAGTGTATGATATTAACGGCCTGTATTTATATGACGAGGAGGCGCAGCTTGCGCTGCAGTATGCGTACGGGGACGGAAGGGAGAAAAGCTGCGAACTGATGGAGCAGGCTGTATCCAATCTCTTTTATGGGATTCCCATCCATGGCTATGCCGCCATGGATATCAGGGCGGTATCCCAGCTGAATGACGCGGTGGGTGGCGTGGAGGTAACGGTAATAGAAGACCTGTCCCGCTTTACGCCGGATCTGGCGCTGGGAAATACGTTGACGCTGACAGGCAGGCAGGCCCTGCATTATGTACAGGAGCGCCAGGTGGACACAGAGGAGTTGGGAGCCAATAATCTCCGGATCGAAAGGCAGAAGCAGTATCTGATGGCGTTTTTCGCCAAGGTAAAGGAAGGAACCAAAAAGGATATTACGCTTCCCGTACAGCTTTTCAATACCGCCTCCCAGCATATGATTACCAGCTTTACAGCAGAACAGGCGGCCTATCTGAGCACCATAGTGCTGGACTGCACTTTTGGGGAGGAGAATATGATCTCCGTGCGGGGCATGGTGGACAAGGAGAATGTGTACGAGGAATTCCATGTGGATGAGCAGGCTTTATACGATCTGGTCATTGAAGTGTTCTACCGGGAAGTGGAATCCTGAGACAACGGTATTACTACCGGATATCCGGTATTAATATATAGAAACCAACTATAAAAACGAAAGGAGGAAATGTCCAGTGAAAAAGTTATACAAATTACTGATGGCTGCTGTGCTGATTACCGCTATGGCGTTGCCTGTCGTGGCTGCACCCAGCCCTGAGGCCGAGACACGTTCCACGAAAGTAACTGCGTCCAATTCAAATGTAATTCCGGCGGAGCCTTCAAAGGAACTGTCGGATGAGGTGGCGAGGGTTACTTCTGACGCGCAGGTGCTTAAGGATTTAAATGTCCCCTCTGATGCGCACCTGGCGGCTGTTGTGGATGTAAGCTTCAGCGGAACCATTCCTGCGGGAGGACAGTCAGTTGAATTTGACGTAAGCGCTTTTGCCAAGAAAGGTGATCTGGTATATATACTGCACAGGCAGCCTACTTCTCCCTATACATGG
>CANDMD010000203.1 GCA_947385725.1 uncultured Lachnospiraceae bacterium
CTGATGGTACTTTCCCTCCTGTATGGTCAGATGCAGGATATTTTCTGACACTGCTTCCGCCCTGGCCGGCAATGTCAGCCTGTCCTCCCCAATGTCCACGCCCTGTTCCAGCCGCCGGAGATCCTCTGCCGACAGCGCGTGGGCCACAGTCACCTCATAGGTCTTATCCACATGTCTTTTCGGGGAAAGAAGACGATGCGTCAGTTCCCCGTCGTTGGTCAGGATCAGAAGCCCCTCCGTGTCCTTGTCCAGCCTGCCCATGGGAAACAGATCCTTTCTCCCCTCGGGCGCCAGCAGTTCTGCCACCGTGCAAGCGGTGTTATCCTGTGTGGCGGATACCACGCCCCGGGGCTTGTTCAACATGTAATAGACATATCTCTGATAAGTCAGCGTTTTCCCCTGAAACGCCACCTGATCCTTCTGCTCTTCTATTTTCTGATCCGCGGACCGCACCACCTGGCCGTTGACGGATACGAGCCCTTTTCTGACAAATTCCTTTACCTGGCTGCGGCTGCCAATATTCAGTTCACACAAATATCTGTCAAGACGCATAAAACCTCACAAAATAAACATATACAAGTATAAGAGCATTCAGGAGCCCGCAAAAGGAGTCGGTCATGCCACATGAAAGCTTATACAGCAAAACCTATGACACAAAATCTTATGACATGAGATCTTATGACACGAAATCTTATGACACGAAAACTTATGACCTGACATCTCAGGATGCAAGATCACAGAAATCCACTCCGGACAGGGCAAAAACGCCTTTGATGAAGCTGTCTGGAATCCGGCTGCTCGGCACGCTCCTGTTTCTGCTGTTCACCGCCTGCATCCTGACCCATTCGGAACTCAGCTTAAAGTATGCCGCCATGGGTCTTAAGCTGTGGCTGGATAAAATGATTCCCTCCCTGCTTCCCTTTATGATCCTGTCGGGGATCGTCATAAGGCTGGGGCTGACGGAAAATATCGCTTCCTTCGTCTATCCCCTGATCCGCCCGATCTACCGAATCAGCAAAAATGCCTGTTACTGCATGATGCTCGGCTTTCTGTGCGGTTTTCCCATGGGGGCAAGGGTGGTGGCTGATCTCTATTCCCGGGGACAGATTACCAGGGAAGAAGGAGAATACCTGCTGTGCTTCTGTAATAATATCGGTCCGGTCTACTATTGCAGCTTTGTGCTGCCACTGCTGCACAGGGAACTGACCGCGCCCTATCTCTTCGGCATGTATGGGATTCCCGCCCTGTACGGGATCTTCCTGCGTTATACCAGGTATCGCAGCCTGAACCGCCTGCTCTTACCTGGAAAGGGCACGGGCGAACTGCAAATCTGCGGAGGTATCGTTTCCGGGTCTGACTCCCGCAGCTCGTCACACTTACATAGCCTGTCACGCTCGCGCAGCACGACACATTTCCGCCCCTCCGGGCAATTTGTCCGCAGGGGAGAACGCCTGCTCTCCGAAACAGACCAGGCCATCAACGCTGCCCTCCGAAGCATCCTGACCCTCGGGGGCTATATGATCCTGTTCAATCTGTTGAACCTGATCCCCCATGTGCTGTTGGGAAAGCAGATCCCTCTGCCGGCTCCGCTGTTTGAGATCACGGGAGGGCTGAGCCTCTTACAGGCGCAGGCTCCGCTCTACAGCCTTCTGGCGCTGTCCTTCGGCGGATTCTCCTGCATTGCCCAGACCTACAGCTGTATCAGGGACACTGACCTCTCCATTGTAGATTACGCGTTACATAAAGTGATCCTGACACTGCTCAACGCACTGTTCTATCTCTGCTGGTTCCTGCTGTCGCCCAGCTCCTTCCTGTGCTGACGGCGGCGTTTTCTGCGTTTCCGGTAGGAAAGATACTGTGAGATAAAAAACACAATAAACAAAAGCAGGACGAACACCAGACACAGCTTTAAAAAGCTTATAAAACTGACCTCCTGCTCTTCCTCTGCCTGTTCCGAAAAGGCCGGCTGGAAGGTGGTAGTGCCGGGACGTTCCCTTGTCTCCTCCGGCGCCGTCTCCCCCGTTGGAGATAGAACTGTCCCGCCGGCTGCGGGAACCGTCCCGTCCTGATTTTCACGGGAAGGCAGGCTGCCGTTTTCCGGTTCCTCCACAGCTGCCCAGGGCACTGTCAGCAGATTGCTGTCCGTATAGAGATCATAGGGATTATAGGCCCGCAAAATGATTTCCGGCTTCGTGCCGTCAGGTATTTCCAGTTCCAGCCGGAAGGTGTCCCTGTAGGAGCCGGTCAGCGCATCGCATCCGGGCCAGATCTCTCTTTCGCTGAAAGTGGCGCCCCCGTTCAGGCTGTAGCTGTAATACATCAATGGGGAATCGTAATCCGCCGCCGTTACATTGACGGCAAGCACGCCGTCCCTGATCACCGGTCTGCCGTCGTCTCCTGTTTCCAGGGCGATCTCGCAGACATCCGGTTCCGTGTCATCATTTTTCGTAAGGCTGTTAAACGATGTCGCACTTGCTTCTGCCAGGGAGTGGCCGGAGTAATCCACCCCAAGCTCACTGCTGCTGAGCCCGAAATACCGAGCCGCCGCCGTTGCGTCCGCAATGCCGAAAGCTTTCAGGTCCGCGTCCGAATCACAATAATCCATGTCTCTTTCATTGTCCACATGACAATGTTCGATGATCAGGGCGGGCACCCCCAACTTTACGGACTCCCTGATAATACCATAATAATCACCCTCGTCCCCCAGCCTTGTCTTCACTCCGCGGACCAGCAGTCCCATCTCTTTCGCTTCCGTGAGAAATTCATGACCAAACTGCAGACCGTAACCGTTATAGGGGGAAACGGAAGACACCCACACCTCTGCACCGAACAGCTCATGATTTTCCGAGGCGTTATAGTGTATGCTGAACATGAAGTCAGCGTCCACGCTTTCGGCAAACTTCGCCCGCTCCTCGAGCGTCATTGATACATCTTCCGTTCTGGTCAGATAGACCTCCACTCCGTCGTATTTTATCAATTCATCATACATTGCTCGTGCGGTGATCATGGTCATGAATTTTTCTTCATGATTGTTTTCAAGGGTTCCTCTGTTATTTCCTCCATGCCCCGGATCGATCACGATCACCAGCCTGTCGCCTGTATCCTGCAGCCTGTCGGCAGCTTCCGCCTCCAGCGGATTCAGGAGCATCAGAGCCAGGGCTGCCAACACGGTAATACGCTGAATAAATCTGTTAATCATAGTACTCCTCATTTTATACTCACGAGAATAAGGAATCTTTAAGAAAGAACCAGCTTCCTTGCGAAAGCCGGTTCTAAGGAACTGTTTTACACTACATCAGATCGATTCCGCTGCTGCTTCCGCCAGCGCTCATGGAGATCTCCTCCAGATCGTCCACCGGCTGCAGCGCCTGTCTGTTAGACTGTATGACCTCTTTATATTGGTTCAACGAGTTCAACAGGCTCTCATAATGTCCGCCAGCGGATTGAAGGGCGGAAAGAATCAGGGTTTCCAATCCCGCCAGCTGCTCCTCGGTATATCTTGCCGCCTGCATTTTCAGTTCATTTGCCTCCATGGTCGCCTTGTCCAGTATATCCTGCGCCTGCTTGGAGGCCATGGATACTACTTCATTGGCCTGTGCATAGGCCTGCTGCATAATCTCGTGTTCACTGATCAGCTCATTGGTCCTGACGTTAGTCTCATTGATCAAAGCCTCCGCCTTGGCCCTGGCATCGTTAAGGATCGCCTCCTTGTTGCTGATGATCTTCTGGTAGCGCTTGATCTCATCAGGCGTTTTCATCCGCAGCTCACGGAGCAGGTCGTCAATCTCATCCTTATTGACAATGATCTCTGAATTGGACATGAACTTTGGCTTACAACTCTCGATATATTCTTCTAATTCATCAATTAATTGTTCAATTCTGCTGCTCATTCCACTCTCCTCACCTTTTGATCTGATACTTTGCATAAATCAAATCAGCCACGAAATCAGGGACGCACTGGCTGATATCACCGCCAAAGCAGGCAATTTCCTTCACGCTGGAGGAACTGAGATAGGCATATTCCAGACTGGTAGTCAGAAACATGGTATCCAGTTTTCCCTTGGAAAGCAGACGATTCGTCTGGGCAATCTGGAGCTCGTACTCAAAATCCGTGATCGCGCGCAGCCCACGCACCGCCACATGAAGATTATTTTCAGCGGCATAGTTGATCAGAAGACCGCTGAAACTGTCCACCTGCACATTGGGGATATCCTTTGTAGCCTCCTCCAATATCTTAACACGTTCCTCCACAGAAAACAACGGTGTCTTCACCTTATTATTCAAAACGCTGACGATCAGGACGTCAAAGATTTCCGCCGCCCGTCTGATGACGTCCAAATGGCCGTATGTTACCGGATCAAAGCTGCCGGGATAAACCGCTCTCTTCATATTCCCACCTGTCTGCGTGTCACGGCACGCGCTTAAATCGCAGCTGGATACGCTTTTTTATCCAACTGTTTCCGTCTTTCGGATAAACATATGCTTATTCGTTTTGTACTTTTTCTCTTTCTCCACTGTGTAGCCCATTTCCTCCAGATAAGAGAAATCCGTGTCCAGCGCGGCTTCTGCCACGATCAGGGTATCTGCCGTGACACAGTGCATGTTCCGCAGCAGTGCCAGGACGTTTTTCTCATATCCGCTCCTGTAGGGCGGATCCATAAAGATCACGTCCACATTTTTCTCACTGATACCGGACAGCCCGCTGAATACATCCTGTTTTAATACTATAGCACGGTCGGCCATTTTCGTAAATGTAAGATTTTGCTGAATACAGGAAATCGCTTTGGGCGCATTCTCAACAAAATACGCCTTTCTGGCGCCGCGGCTTAAAGCCTCGATGCCGATCCCGCCGCTTCCGCTGAACAGATCCACAAAGACGGAGCCGGGCACATATGTCTGTAACATGTTAAATAAGGTTTCCTTGATCCGGTCTGTGGTAGGTCTGGTGTCCATTCCCGCCGGCGCTTTCAGGGGAAGGCTTCTGGCCGTTCCTGCGATCACTCTCATATCTGTCGTTTCTCCTTTTGATGTTTTCCGTAGACAGGCAATTGCGCAAGTCCGAATTAGGGTGACGCCTTTGTTCAATCCGCATAAAACGAAACGAGGATTGTTTCGGAATCGTTTCCTATTTTGTACGAATTGCCCAAAGTCTGTTTGTCAAATGAGGGGTTCGCAATTACCTGATCTTCGTTCCCTTGCCGTCCCGTTTCGCAAGCTTCAGGTCATTCAGGGTAATATGTTTCTCTTTGTACACAATTTCCTCATTATCGATCACTTTGGTATAGTACACAGCTTCCACCGTATCCTTTGCGCCCAGCTTCATACCCCTGACACCGATGGCTCCCTTTTTCTTCTCGGGGATCTCCTCGATCAGGAAGCGAAGGAAATAGCCCTCTTTCGTCTGCAGGATGATATTTCTCTGTTCTGACAGTGCGGTGACGCTGACCACACTGTCCCCCTCGGCAAGCTTTGTGGCCGCCACTGTCCGCTTTGCCACGTCAAACTCCCCGCCGTCCACAATCTTCATCATGGACTGGGCGGTTACAAAGACAAGCTGGCGAAGGTTCAGGTCCGTCTGGCTGGCAATGTAGACAATCTCCTCCTTCTCCGAGCTGAAATTGCTGACATTGTCTATGGGAGTACCCTTGTCACGGAATTTCCCGAAAGGCAGATCCATGACCTTGATGGTATGCAACTGTCCTGTATTGGTAAAGAGACAGACCTTGCCGGTATTCTTACAGGTGACCACATATCTGTTTTCCCCGTCTGCGGCCTCCCTGTTTCTCTCATAAGTCGGCATGTCCACAACCTTGGCATAGCCAAAGCGATCCATGAGGAAGATCACTTCCATCTCTTCCACTTCCTTCTCCTTATAGACAGCCTCCTCCGCGTTCTCTATGACAGTTCTGCGCTTTCTTCCGTATTCTTTTTTATAGCCGTCCAGTTCGTTCATGATGACCTGGGCCATGGAATCCCTGCGGTCCAGGATATCCTCGTAGCGGTAAATATTCGCCAGAGTATCCTCATGCTCCCCTATCAGCGCCTCGATCTCCAGGCCGATCAGCTTGTACAGACGCATTTCCAGGATGGCGTTGGCCTGCTTCTCCGTGAACATCAGCTGGGTGGCCATGATCTTAGATTCCTTGGATTTGAACTTGATCCCGTCGACCTTTCCCTCCACCAGGCAGGCCTTCGCCATGGCCCGGTCCCTGGAGCCCCGCAGGATCTCAATGATCAGGTCGATCACGTTACAGGCTTTGATCAGTCCCTCCTGGATCTCCTTCTTCTCCATCTCCTTTGCCAGAAGATTGGTATATTTCCTGGTGGCGATCTCAAACTGAAAATCCACGTTCGCCTTGATGATGTCCTTCAGTCCCATGGTCTCCGGCCTGCCGTTGTAGATGGCGAGCATATTTACGCCGAAGGTATCCTCCAGTCTCGTCTTTTTGTACAGCAGATTCACAAAGTTTTCGGGATCAGCGTCCTTGCGCAGTTCGATCACGATGCGGATGCCCTCCTTGGAGGACTGGTTGGAAATGTCCACGATATCCTGTGTCTTCTTTGTCTCCGCCAGCACCGCCACATCGGACAGGAATTTGGAGATATTGGCGCCGATCATGGTGTAAGGGATTTCCGTGATCACCACATTGGTCTTGCCGCCCTTCAGCTTCTCGTACTCCACCTTACCACGGATCTTGATCTTGCCCGTGCCCGTCTCATAAATATTCAGCAGCTCGTCCTTGTTGGTGACAATGCCCCCTGTGGGGAAATCCGGTCCCTTCAGAAAGCGCATCAATTCCCTTGTGGTAATATTCTCATCCAGCATATATGCCTTGGTGGCGTCTATGACCTCATTCAGGTTGTGGGGGGGCGTGCTGGTGGTCATGCCCACCGCGATCCCCTCGGAACCGTTTACAAGGAAGTTGGGTATCTTCACCGGAAGCACCGTGGGCTCCTTCTCCGTCTCGTCGAAGTTGGGCATGAAGTCCACCACGTCCTTGTCCAGGTCTCCCAGGAACGCCTCCTGGGTCACCTTCTGCAGCCTGGCCTCGGTGTAGATCGGAAGAGCACACGTCTGAACTCCAGTCACAGTTCAGGATCTC
>CANDMD010000204.1 GCA_947385725.1 uncultured Lachnospiraceae bacterium
CAACACCCAACAGAACACTCTTTCCCTACACGACGCTCTTCCGATCTCCTGTGTCCGCCTTCACTCTGCCCTCGCAGTAATCGTCCCACGCAGGAAGCAGCCAGGGCAATTCCGATTCGGTCAACCGGTCTCTACCCGTTCCGTATTCCGGCAGTCTCCTTACGCTTTCAGGACACTGAAACTCTTCTCCCAGTCCCACCAAAACCATTTCCGCCTTTTCTATCTGTTCCCTGATATTAACTGGTACCATTGTCACTCTCCCGCATTCCAGCCCTTTCAAACAAAATACCGCTATTCCTTTTCTCACAAAAAAGGCTGGGATGATCCCAGCCTTTTTACTCGCTCTTTATTGACTCAGATGATTTTCTTCAACCAGCTGATCCACTATTCTCACCAGATTACCGATCTCAGGCTTGGACAACTGTGCATCCGCTCCCAGCGCACTTCCCTTTTTCTTCATCTCATCATTTACCAGCGAGGAGAAGATGATGATAGGAATATGAGATGTGGTCTCATCCGACTTCACGAGTTTTGTCAGCCTGTGTCCATCCATCTCAGGCATCTCAATATCGGTAACGATAATACCCACATGCTCTCTCAGGGTTCCGTCCGCCTTGCACTGGTTGATCACATCATAAGCCTGCTGACCATTCTCGGTATGTATCAGATTCGTATACCCGGCCCTCTTCAGGGAATCAACAATCAGTTTATTCAGCAACGGGGAATCCTCTGCGATCAGGATGGGCACGTTGCTTCTCTTTCTCTCTCCCAGTTCCACGATATCGGACAGCTTAAGCCCCGTCTCCGGATTAATATCAGATACAATCTTCTCAAAGTCCAGGATAATAATCAGTTTACCGTCCTTCTTGATAATACCGGTAGACACACTCTCTTCCGTCGTGGAAATCGTTACATCCGGCTTGATGATATCCCTCCAGGAAACTCTGTGGATTCCCAATACATTTTCAACATGGAAAGCAATATTAAGCTTATTAAAGTTTGTAATAATGAACAGTCCGCTGGGTTTCGACTCGCCGCGGCCCAGGCAATTCTTCAGGTCAATCGCAGTGATCATCACATCACGCGGCATAAAAATACCTTCAATACTGGGATGAGCATTGGGTACAGGCGTTACCGGCTGATATATGATGATCTCTTTGATCTTCGCCACATTGATGCCATAGGAATTGCCTGCCAGGGTAAACTCCAGAATCTCCAGTTCGTTTGTTCCGTTTTCCAGTAATATTTTAGTATCCATCTTTCTCCACCTCGTTGCTTTCACCAGTAAGAGCCTTACCGCTCTTTTAAGTTATTATAGCAAACTTATTGAAAAAAGGAAACTATTATCTGATAATTTTGTAAAAAATTTTATATGCAAAATTTTTATATATTTTCATTCCGTATGGTTTCCACAATATTTTTCCTGTGAAATCTATCCATTGAGTACTTCATGATTCCCATCAGGAGCAGGAACACTGCCGCCGTAGCAATCAGGATTCCTCCCATCGGAAGCCTGTATGCCGTCTCCAGCCCTGCCCCCATGGTCCTGTGAAAGCCAATGGAGATGAGGATACCCAGGGGAATCCCGAACACAAGCCCTTTTCCTCCGTAAAACAGACCCTCCAGCCAGACCATGCGCCGGAATTCCTTTCCCGTCATTCCCACGGCCTTACACATGGCGAACTCCGGTGCGCGGAGCTCCATATTGGTGGTGACTGTGTTGAAAATATTGGTCACGCCAATCAGGGATACCACAATGATAAACCCATAGAGGAAAATTGCCACCGCCAGGTACATGCTCCTGCTGGAACGGTATTCCGCGTCATAATTATATATGGTAAAATCCCTCAGGTCAAACTCCCGCCGGATCCTCTCCTCCAGGACATCCGAATCCTCACAGCGGATATAGACGCCTACGTCCGTCACGGTGTCCGGAATATTCTCATCCCACCAGCCGGCGCTGACGATCAGTCTGACATTATTATAAACAGAATCACTCATGCACATGGGAACCTTGTCTGTCTGGAGCAGGACCGGCACACCATATACTTTCCCCGTCTCCTGATCCATGAAATCGATCGTGTCCCCACTGTTGTATTCCGCGATGTTCCCATCATAATGCTTCCATTTCCCGTTCTCCTGAACATCATATTCAAAAAATGCATTCACAATCGCCATGCCGGCTGCTGCTTCCGGATCCACCCCGATCTCCCTACAGTACCGTTCAAACGCCTTATCATCCAGGGATGTCACCAGAATCGTGGCCATGTCGTCCAGTCCAAACAATTCTTGATACTCCTGCGTATAGGGGATTTCATGCTGTTCCGCCCCCACACGAAAGTACTTCCGCCGCCTGACCTCGGCCTGCTCCACACCCTCCATTTCCGCCATCTCCAGCGCCTTCCCATAACTATCCTGGTCATAGACATATGCAAGCAGCTGATAAGCCCTTCCCTGATAATAGAACCCTGTGGCAAAGGATATCAGCCCTACGAAGCTATATGCCCCTATAAACACTGCCACACTGACCACAATGGATATCACAGTAGTGCGGTATTTTACTTTGGAACGCTGTAAATTCCGATATGCCAGCTTGCCGCCGATCCCGAATACTTTCTCGATGATCTTCGGGCAGCGCAGTTCCCTCCTGCTGATCTTCACGGTGGTGTCCGCCCTGATGGCGCTGATGGGAGTCAGCCTGGCAGCCCGTCTGGCGGAACCGGAGACAGACAGGTACACAGTGATCAAAGCAAGCAGCGCTGCCAGAACAATTGCAGGGATTGACAGGCTGAAAACCAGTTTCCCTCCCAGGAACGACTCCAGCAGGCCGCCTGTCACCTTTACAACCACAGCCGTGGCCAGGATGCCGCCCAAGATCCCGAAAGGAATCCCCACCGCCGACAGAAATCCTGCTTCATAATATAAAATTTTCCGCTGCTGACCGGAAGTGGTTCCCACGGAGGCAAGCCTTCCGTACAGCTTCATCTTCTCCGTCAGTGAGATTACAAAACTGTTGCGGATGCAGAACACACTGGAAATAATGATGATCAGGATGGCGATTGCCGCCATTCCATACAGCATGTTCATTGTAGAGGAGGAAAAGCGCATCAGCTCCCACCGCACCACATCATGGTTCTCTATTGCATCCTTTGCGATCCGGGAGATTTCATCCACCCTGTTGCGTGCCACCCATTTATTATTCTCGTATTCCTCCGGGGATACCCCTAACAGTCCTGCCGTCACCTGCGCGCCCTGCTTTAACCCGTCTTTCGTGTAGCTTGCATAGACCTCCAGGCTCTGCACCTCCTCCACATTTTCCAGACAGGTAAATACGGAATATCCGGGCGCCGTCCGCGGTTCCACCTGGTAATTGGGCCGCTCGATCACTCCTACAATGGTAAATGTCCTCTCATGGGAGGGGACAAAGCTTTCCTCCTCCCCAAGCCAGGGATTGATCTGGTTCAGGGAATATCCCTCCGAAACCCGTTCCCCCACTTGAACCGTCAGGGTGTCCCCCACTCCCAGATCCACATCTCCGTTGCTGCGGATATGATTACCAATAACTGCCTCGTCCCGGGTCAACGGCATCCTGCCTTCCCGCAGTTCCAGCTGCATGGCCTGGATACCGGAGGCGTCCACCGCCCGGATATAGATATAGGGCTTATCCGGATTGGTACTGCCCTCCAGGACTGCATAGCCGACCTCCTCCGCCAGTCCGATCTTCTCCACATTCTGATTATTTTGAAAGTATTTTATATTCTCCTGTGCCACACCGGTAAAAAGATAATGAAAGTCACCGTTATCCTTCTTTTCCAATAACACCATGCTGGCCCGAAAACTTTCCGCCATACAGGCAACCGCGGTGATCAGCGCCGTTGCCAGTATGATGCCGACAATGGTCACTACCGTGCGCTTGCGGTTCTCCTTCATGGAACGGTAGCAGCATTTCCTTAACACGTTCATGATTCCGCCGCCCCCTTCCTGCTGCACTGCACATGGCCGTCCTCGATGGTGAGAACTCTGTCCGCCTGCTTTGCCAGCTCCAGGTTATGGGTGATCATAATAATGGTCTGCTTATACCGCTGGTTTGATAATTTCATCAGTTCCATAATCTCATTGCCGGAACGGGTGTCCAGATTGCCTGTGGGCTCGTCGGCCAGCAGGATTGCCGGCCTCGTGATCAGCGCCCTGCCGATAGCCACACGCTGCTGCTGTCCGCCGGAAAGCTGATTGGGAAGATGGCGCATATATTTATTCAGTCCCAGTGTCACCGCCAGTTCCCGCACATACTCCCTGTCCACCTTTCTTCCGTCCAGTTCACACGGCAGGGTCATATTTTCCTCCACATCCAGCACGGGGATCAGATTATAGAACTGATAAATCAATCCCACCTGCCGTCTGCGGAATATGGCAAGCTGATCCTCCTTCATCTGGAAGATGTCCTTATCTTCGATCAAAACCCTGCCGGAAGTGGGGCGATCCACCCCTCCCACCATATGCATCAGGGTGGATTTCCCGCTGCCCGAGCTGCCCACCACCGCCACAAACTCTCCCTGCGCCACTGAAATGTTGGCATCATCCACGGCAAGGATCTGATTCTCCCCCTGCCCATAGGTCTTACACAGATGTTCCGTTCTCAAAATCTCCATATCCTATATACTCCTTATTCCTGGTCTTCTCACACTACCCCATTTATCTGCTCTGGCAGGCTCGCAGGCTCCCAAAGCCAATCAGTTGGCATAGCGTGAGATTTAGAACTTCTTGGCGTCCCGTCCAATGGCGGAGCGCCTAATGGCAGGACATCCCGCCAAGAAGTTTTTCACGCTCTAGTATATGGATAGAAAATGACATTTCAGTGACATTTAAAAAACTTGATCAAAAAAGTTGTTCCCTCTCCATGATCTGATTCCACGGCAATATAGCCCTCCTGCCTGGCTATGATCTCCTTGGCAAGGGAAAGGCCGATTCCCACACCGTCTGCTCCCGCGGAGCGCCCGCGGTAAAACCGCTCAAAAAGATGCTTCTGCTCCTCCGGGCTGATTCCTTCCCCGTGATCCTGCACTGTGATAAGGGTATAGACTTCATTCTCCTCCGCAGCCATTAAAACTTCGCCACCTGCATGACTGTGTTCAATAGCATTCTTCACCAGATTCAGGAACGCCTCCGTCAACCACTGTTCGTCACCACTGACAAATACCTCTTCGGGAATCTGTAGTCTCAGATCCACCTGACGCCATTCCGCCAGAAGTTCCAGCTTCCGGCACACTCTCCCGGCCAGCGCCCTGACAGACAATGGCTTATACTCCAGTTCCACCACACCCGCGTCCAGCCGGGATAATTTCAGCAGTACGGCCACCAGCCAGGAAACGCCGGAAAGCTGATTGCTGACCTCCCGCAGGAAACGGCTTCTGACAGCAGGCTCCATATCCTGGTTTTCAGACAGATTATCCACCAGCACCGTGACCGAAGAGAGTGGCGTCTTTAGCTGATGGGAAATATCCGCCACGGCGTCAGCGAGGGCTCTGCGGTTATCTGTCGCTGTCTGCGCCTGTTCTTTTAGAAAAATTGTCAGTTTATACAGTTCATTCTTTAAACCGCTGAGTTCATCATCCCGGTTGTGGGAAATATCCAGGCTGAAATTTCCCCTTTCCACCTCGTCCATATAACCGCACAACTTTCCGATCTCCCTCTGCCTGTGCCTTATATAACGAAACAGGATCATCAGGAAGGTTCCCCCGGTGACCAAAAGAACCGCCGATATTGTCCCGCAGAAACCTGCCCTCATGCTTTTCAGTCCGACAAAAGAGCTTCCCTTTCCCTCCAGGAAAACACCATATTGGCCAAGGAGTCTCTCTCCTGCCCCACTGTCAGCGTTCCCGCCAAGCAGCCCCAGCAGTTCTTCTTCCGAAGCCGCAGGATAAGACTGTTTCACACTGTCCAGCATGGAAGCCACCGCCAGGTTAAACTCCCTGTCCAGCCTTCTGCAATATCCGGCTATGACAAGTTCACAACACAGACCTCCCAGGAAAAAAATCACCGCAGATACAGCCATCAGCCGCTTCACTTCACGATTCCAATAAAACTTCATATCCAACACCGCCTTCAAACTTTTCCTGCCACAGCCCTGTATTCGCCTGTCTCCTTATCTTTCGCAACAGTTCAGACACTGTCACGGGAATGCACACAAAACGCAAAATGTATGTTTATCCTTCGCGGAAGGAGATATGTGAACTGTCGCTATCTCTCAATACGATACCCGACTCCACGAACCGTCTTAATGATTCCACCTTCCGTATCGCCCAGCTTTTCCCGAATACGCTTCATTGTTACGCTGAGCGTATTGTCATTTACATAATTACCGGAAATGTCCCAGATATCCGCCAGGATCTCCTCCCTGGTAAACAGCTTGTCCGGATAAGCCAGCATAGTGGAAAGAATGCGATACTCCAGACGGGTCAGGTTCAATTCCTCTCCCGCTTTGCTCACCTTTCCCGAGTCCAGGTCCAGAACAATATCACGGCACTTTAACACAGGGCTTCCTTTCCCGTTTCTGCGCAGCACACTCTTGATGCGGGAAATCAGTTCCCTGTTTCGAAAAGGCTTGATGATGTAATCATCCGCTCCCAGATCAAGCCCTTTTACCACATCGGCCTCTTCCTCCCTGGCAGTCAGAAAGATCACGGGGATTTTCCATTTCCGCTTAACCTCCACACAGAAGTCAAATCCGTTTCCATCCGGAAGCGCGATGTCTAAGAGGATCAGATCCGGAACCTCCCCACGCACAGACGTTTCCGCCTCGCTCATATTTCTGGCAGTCCGAACCTGAAACCCTTCCTGTTGCAGCAGATATTCCAATCCCATGATAATAGATTCATTGTCTTCCACCAATAATAATTTCATCTCTATCCCCCACGCGTACTTAAAGAGGGGGTACACACCCTCTTGCATGCACACCAACCAATATTTAAAAGTTTCTTCCCGCCTGTGAGACTCGCTCCGCAAACTCGTGAGATCGGAAGAGCACACGTCTGAACTCCAGTCACGGTTCAGGATCTCGTATG
>CANDMD010000205.1 GCA_947385725.1 uncultured Lachnospiraceae bacterium
TGAAATGGGCACGCAGTCCCATTGCATACGAATCTTTTCTTAAAACCACCCGGCTGATGTCGCGGTTCCTTATGATCCGGCACTTCCGAAGTTGGCGGAAATAAGAATAGTCATCCGCCACCCAGGCCATGGATGCCGCAGACTGGGGGCCTCCCTCATAGAGAAATGTGCCCGTCCCGTCTTTCAGAAGCTGCTCCGCAAATCCCTCCTTATCTGCAGGGGTGGGCAGCTGCTCCGACACAGTGCGCATCAGCGGACGGAAATACTGTTTCCAGTAATCCGTGATCCACCACGCAATGCAGATCGCAAAGAGACAAAACAAAAGCGCCGCCACCTGCAACAGATTTATTCCGCCGGTTTCAATTTCGTCCAGGATCATGATCAGCATAAGCGCCATGTTGCCGATCATGGGGATCGTCAAAACGCTTATCAGCAGACGGGGAATGCGCATCTTTTTCTTAAGCTGTTTCTCCTCCTCCAGAAGCCAGCGACCAAACAGCGGAGTCTTTTCAAGTTCCTGCAGGAAAAGTTTCTGCTTCCCGCCTGTTTTCCAATCCCTGATCAGGAACAGGACTATGATGCCCACAGATACCAGGCAGCCAGCCCCTCCTATGATCCCCACGGTGATGGAAAAATCCGCCAGTTCAATGTCCCCCTCCGCCAGCAGGACTTCCCTCCGCTCCGCCGCGAACAGCACGAGAGCAAAGAATAAAACCGCAAAAATGCCAAAAACCACATACAGGAATTTATTTGTCTTCTTCCCCATTCTGTTCTCCTCCAGTGTCCTTCATCAGTGAATTTTCGCCAGAATTTACCATACTACACTGGTTAAACGTATATGGCTGGCATGATGTAGTCAGGTTACTCAGAAAATTAAACCGTTAAACAATATATATTATATCATGCCGGATCAAATAATTCTATGTGAAATACAAAAAAGGTGTAACAGCTACAAAAAGGCAGGACTATTGAAATCAGATGGGACAGGACAATCGAAATGAGATGCTGGCAGGGCAATCGAAATTAGATACTTGACAAACCACCCCAAAATAGCTAAACTATAATAGCCGTGCATTTCGGCGTTGTGCGATAATGAAATTCGGTCTTACGCAATGGGAATCTGCGAACCGTGTCAGGTTGGGAACAAAGCAGCACTAAGCAGAACCTCCCATGTGCCGTGAGGTCACCGGGTGGAGTCGCACGCGCCGGGTGCGCGGTTTTTGTGACCATGGTAACAGGTATGCCGCTTTCCATCCCATGCAGTCACCGTGCTGCCATCGGCAGGCGGAGTCATTGACAGAATATTCCGCCAGTATACTTTTGAAAGAAATATGGGCAGTTTTGAAAGAAATATGAACAAGCATTTCAGGAAAAGGAATCCCCTATGTCTGTAACCCAGGATACCGTCAACAATTTCATGTCCGACTGCACCATATGCCCCCGCAAATGCCATGTGAACCGCCTGGCAGGCCAGGTGGGCTTCTGCGGTCAGACGGCGGAACTGACCGCTGCCAGGGCTGCCCTGCATTATTGGGAAGAACCCTGTATATCCGGCGGTACAGGCTCCGGCGCAATTTTCTTTTCCGGCTGTAACCTGCAATGTGTCTTCTGCCAGAACCACGACATTGCCATAGGGAAAAGTGGTAAGATCATTTCATCCGGACGATTGACGGAAATTATGTTGGAATTGCAGGACAAAGGCGCCGCTAACATCAACCTTGTCACCGGCACCCACTTTATCCCGCAGATCGCCCTCGCCCTTTCCACCGCAAAGTCATATGGGCTTTCCATTCCTGTAGTATATAACACCTCCGCTTATGAGGAACCCGTCTCCCTGCGTCTGCTGGAGGGACTGGTGGATATCTACCTGCCGGATCTGAAATATTTTTCTTCCGGGCTTTCCGCCGACTGCTCCCATGCTGCGGATTACTTTGTGAAAGCCTCCGCCGCCATTGCGGAAATGTTTCGCCAGACGGGCATCCCTGTCCTGGATCCGGATACCGGGCTGATGCGTCGGGGCGTCATAGTACGTCATCTGCTGCTCCCCGGAGAAACGAAAGATTCCAAGAAAGTTCTCCGGTATCTGCATGAGACTTATGGAAATGACATATATGTCAGCATTATGAACCAGTATACTCCACTGGAACAGGTAGCACAAAACCCAGCCCTGAACCGGAAAGTGACGGAAGAGGAATACGGCCGCGTACTTGTTTTCGCGGAACGTCTCGGTATCGAACAGGGCTTTTACCAGGAGGGTGAAACTGCCAGCGAAAGCTTTATTCCCGCATTTGACGGGGAGGGTCTGTAGTCCTGCTTCCAGCGCGGACACCTTACATAATTTCAACACAAAACGGCACAGCCGTTGAGGCGGCGCAGATCGTTACAGCTGTGTCCGCATCATGTAATATCCGAAATCTCCCGCCTGGGCAGGCTCTGTCCCACATTCAAAGCTTTCAAAGCCGAACATGACGGCAACCTGTTTCTCCCGCTCATAATAATTTCCGGGAACACCTATATAATAAGATACTTCTCCTCTTCTCTCTATTTTGGTCAGGACCAGATGATCATAGTTGTAATATCCGTGCAGCAGAAAGCTGTTGTTCGCGGCACGATACGCCTCGTCCGGCAGCAGCACGAAATCCGCGGGACTGATGGATAGATACTCCCTCTCATCCTGAAAGGGATGGATATGGGGATAAATCGCCCATATCTGCTGCCATTTGTCCTCCATCAGCCTGACCGGTCTCTTTGCACTTCCCAAAGTGCTGCCGGATGCCGGACGTTTGACCGTTCTGGTAGTTTTCTCTGTTGTCTTCTCTGGGGCTCTCGTTATCCTCTGTGCCTCTTGCGCCATATTCTCTGCCCTTCTCGCTGCCTTCTCCGCCTCCCACATTGTCTTCCCTGCCCCTCTTGTTGTCTTTTCCGCCTCCCTTGCCGCCATCTCTGCCGCCTGTGTTGCCTTCCCCGTCCCTCTTGTTGTCTTTTCTGCTTCCCTTGCCGCCATCTCTGCCGCTCGTGTTATCTTCTTTGACTCCCTTGCTGTCTTCTCTGTTGCTCTCCATGTGCCTTCCTCCTCCGGCTTAGGCAGGATCTTTTCCATTCTCGCCAAGGATTCCTCCACGGCCTTCACCTCATCCCAGGGAATGACCTGGATTTCCCTTGGTCTTTGAGAACTATTCTGCATCTCCCCTCCCGCCGGATCAGATCCGGGGCTGGATGCTTCCAATCTGGATCGGGACATTCCCAGTCCCGGTCTGGACGCTTCAGTTCCGGAACCGGACGCTTCCGACCCAAAAACTGCCTTCTCCGGATCCTGCCGCCCGACTTCCTGTACGGCCTCTTCCCACACCACCTTTTTCTCTGCCGACATGGCTCTCTTTTTCTCTGCCGACATGGCTCTCTTTTTCTCCTGCCAATTGCAGCAGATCTCCCTGGTGCCCCCCAGTGCAATCCTGATTCCCTGCAGCTGAGTATGATCCATTGCCATCTGATATTGAAATTGTCCCTGCCCCTCCTTCAAAGTGATCCGCCCCACGGAAATCTCGCCTTCTCCTGTCTGCAGTGTCACCTCTCTCTCATAGGTATCCGTGGGATGCAGCCCCTTCACACTGATCAGAAGGCTTATACCCATTCCCTTCACTTCTATCTTAACAAACCCGGCGCTGCCTGTGCGTTCCCCGCTTTCCATCAGATCCAGATACTTTATCTTCCGCTCATAATAACTGTTTTCAACCATAAAAATACCCCCAGACATGCTTTGACAGGCCCATTGCCTATCATAAGTATATTCAGGGGGTTGTCCCCTGATGCCAGGGAACGGTTATAAATCCTTCTAAACGATTACAACTCTTCTGAACAGCTGCAATTCTTCTGAACAGTTGCAATTCTTCTGAACAGTTACAATCCTTCTAAACGGATGGGAAACTTTTTAAATACTTTCCAGATACTTCATATAATTTACCACCATCAAAGCGATCTTGAAAGTGAGGGCATCATCAAAGTTTCTCAGATCCAGCCCAGTGCTCTTCTGGATCTTCTCAATACGGTAGACCAGTGTATTCCGGTGCACAAACAACTGCCTGGAAGTCTCAGATACATTCAGATTATTCTCAAAAAACTTATTAATGGTGGTCAGTGTCTCGTCCTCCAGCTGGCTGGGGACATTCTCCCCGAAGATCTCCTCCACAAAAAGTTTACACAGATTGACGGGCAGTTGATAGATCAGGCGGCCAATCCCCAATATGCTGTACGCCACCACATTCCTCTCAGCATAGAATATCTTGCCTACATCCAGAGCCATCTTGGCTTCCTTATATGACTTTGATACATCCTTCAATTCCTGTACCACATTTCCAAAGGCCACCCTTACATTTAACATGGCTTCCGTATTCATCATAGCTACAATGGTATCCGCCACAGCCATCATATCCTCATGGGTACTGTCAGAAGCCAGCGATTTGATCAGTATTACGCTGCTTTCGTCCACCGCTGTGATATAATCACCCGACTGGCTGGAAAACATCCCCTTCAGCAATTCCGTGACCATACCGTCCTTCTCCATCCTCGTGGCTTCCACGAGGAACACTACCCTGGGTGTCCTGGCCTCAATGTGCAGCTTCTTCGCCCTGTTATAGATATCTACCAGCAGGAGATTGTCCAATATCAGATTCTGAAAGAAATTGTTCCTGTCAAATCTCTCCTTATAGGCAACTGCCAGATTCTGAATCTGACAGGCAGCGATCTTACCTATCATGTATGCGTCTTCATCAAGCCCTTTTGACACCAGGACATATAAAAGTTCTCCCTCATCCCATATCTTCAAAAGATGGTGCATTCCAATCACCTGGCTGTCTGCAGGCGAATCCGCAAATCCACTGATCAGCTCAGCCGTGATGTCCATCTTCTCCGCCGTAGAAGCAACCACCGCGCCGGACAGATCATATACGCACAGATCAACCTTGGTAATGGCCTTCAATTCCTCAATACTGGTCTGAATCGTCTGACTTGAAATCATACTTCCTCCTGAAAAAACATCCTATAAAAAGCGAGTAATCCCGCTTCGAAGAATGCCTCGCATTCTTCCCTCACTGTGACGGAATTTCCTATAAGGTAAAAAGGGGGTGCTGTCACCAGCACCCCCTGCTTACTATGTTCTAGTTTGTGATAGTCTGCTCGGTTTCCTTATCAAATACATGAATCTTGTCGATATCAAATGCAAACTTGATGGAATCACCAGGTCTAGCAGTTGTGCGAGGATCAACTCTTGCAGTGATCGGGAACTCATCCAGATCAAAGTACAGGTTAACCTCTGCACCAAGCAGCTCGTATACCTTAACGGTAGACTCGAATACACTTGAAGGAGCACCCTCAAGATGCTTACCGGAATCATATACATCCTCGGGACGGATACCAAAGGTAACAACCTTGCCGTCATAGCCGCCGGAAATGAGTGCCTTGGACTTTGCAGCGGGAAGAGGAATGCTGTAGCCTGCGATCTCCAGATTAGCGGTATCACCGGTAACCTTAACCTTTGCGTCAAGGAAGTTCATCTGAGGAGATCCCATGAATCCTGCAACAAACAGGTTCTGAGGCTTCTCATACAGATTCTGGGGTGTATCTACCTGCTGGATAACGCCGTCCTTCATAACTACGATCCTGGTACCAAGCGTCATAGCCTCTACCTGGTCATGTGTAACGTAGATAATGGTGGTGCCCAGTCTCTGATGCAGTTTGGAAATCTCAACACGCATCTGTACACGCAGCTTAGCGTCCAAGTTGGAAAGAGGCTCATCCATCAGGAATACCTTAGGGCTGCGGACGATTGCACGACCCATGGCAACACGCTGTCTCTGACCACCGGACAGAGCCTTGGGCTTACGATCAAGAAGAGGAGTCAGATCCAGGATCTTGGCTGCTTCCTTAACCATCTTGTCAATCTGGTCCTTGGGAACTTTTCTCAGTTTCAGACCAAATGCCATATTGTCATACACGGACATATGAGGATACAGAGCGTAGTTCTGGAATACCATCGCGATATCACGATCCTTAGGCTCTACATCATTAACCACTCTGTCGCCGATTTTCAGTTCACCGGAAGAAATATCCTCCAGACCTGCGATCATACGAAGGGTAGTGGACTTACCACAACCGGAGGGACCTACGAAGATGATGAACTCCTGATCCGCGATCTCAAGGTTGAAATCCTTAACAGCCTCAAAACCGTTAGGATATACCTTGCAGACATTTGTTAAAGATAAACTTGCCATAGTTGTAAACTCCTTTCATGTTCACATGATTCATTTTATCTGTTTAATCGTTGAACGGCGGATTAGGCCGCTCCACCTGTTACTCAGTATACAAAAGTTTTTGTTTTTGCACCATACCACTATTTCACAAAGATTTTTAATCTGATTGTGAGAATTGCTTATAAACATAAGATTTTTGTTTAACGCTTGTCACATTGAACAATTTTTTCATGTTTTCTTAGTCAATATCCACAAACAAGCTGCTTTTGAAACTTCTGTTATTTCTGTTCCTTATCTCCTTCGAGAATGCTTTCCCCTACCACATCGCTGAAAATATGTTCATCCTCATCCGGTGCCTGCTCGGGCGGATTTTCTGCCAGGACCTGATCCTCCAGCTTCTTAAAAAACTTGTTATATAGATGGGCGCAAAGCCATGCCGGACCGGAAAGACCGAACAGGAACACGATGGGCACTGTCCTTCCCGACACGTACAGCAGGATCAGGGGCAGTGCCCAGATCACAATCATCAGCAGCGTCTTGGGAAACTGCATGATACTCATCAGAAACGCATTCTTAATGGTCCTCCATATGGTGTTTGCAAATTTCGCCAGGACCGGATATACATACATTAGGGTAAACAGAAACAATACCGCGATAATGGTGATCACGATCTGGAGGAATTTACTGAACCCCAGATCAGGATTCCTCAAAAGCAGGAAATCTCCGACCAGGATAAACGTGATAAACAATGTGATAATAC
>CANDMD010000206.1 GCA_947385725.1 uncultured Lachnospiraceae bacterium
GAGGCCTTCGTTCTATCCGTTAGACTACGAGTGCAAATATTACAAAATTGTTACATCACCCTGATTATAATATCATAAAATAAATGATATGTCTATATCCAATTTCGGAAATATTTGAAAAAAAGTCCGTTTTATCCAAAAGTCAGCAAAAGATGCCTCAAAAACCCTTTCAGATCACAAAACAAGCCTGATATTTTCTTTCTTGGAATCATAATAGTAGAGACTGTCCGACAGCACCTCTTCCGGCGCCACCTGCGTTCTGTTGACCTCAGCGATCATTTCTTTTAACTGTTCCGGTTTTTCTATCCCCCGGTCTGTCAGGAGGATCACCTCATGGATCGAACTGGGTAGAATATAGAAACTGTTTTCTTCTTTTCCTGCCAACTGCTTCAGCAGCCCAGGATACAGCATGCAGGATGCTCCCTGCACCCGCTGCACGTTGCTTAAGATCCACAGCGGATTCCCCGCAAAGAAATCCCTGCTCTCCTCCTGCGGCATCCCGTTCAGGTATTCCTCCTCTGTCATCATCTCACGAAGCACATTTTCCATGGAATTGCATCTCCACGGGAACAGCCTGGGTGTGTTCTTCTGGGCCCGTTCCAGCAGTTCCTTTACCGTGGTACTCCAGAGTTCCACATGGGAATCGTGGATCAGGATGGCTCCCTCGCCCAAGGCTTCCCCGCTGTACGCATAGAAGAAACAGATCGCCAGGTCAAGGAACGGAATATGCGGAATATCCTGCAATAATTCCTCATTTCCCTTCTGCCGGATCAGGCGATAGCATATCCGTTCCGAAACCTTCTCAAAATATCTGAAAAATTCCATATCTATGCTGGTTTTGGGCAGATCCTCCCGATAGATCCTGATCAGTCTCCTCACAATCTCCGCAAGGGAGGTTCCTGATTCATAAGCTTCCCAGAAAGGTTCCAGATAAAGCGTCGGAATCACATTCCGATCATCTGTCAATATCAACAGCCCGTGGAGTATGACTCCGTTATTTTTCTGTACCTCCCTGACTTCAACTTTGTACGTTTCCCCCAGCTTTTTTTCCACTGCGTCACGCACTTTTCCTGCAAATGTGTTTATTTCCATATTTCTCTCCTTTTTTGTTTGATTGTTTTTGTCATGCGCGGCTTCGATTCCCACAGCGCGGGCACAAAGAAAGGCAAGGATACCATGAAGTATCTTTGCCTTACAAGTCTTGATAAATATGAAAATATGCAGCTGCTTACACTCTGGACAGATATTCACCCGTTCTGGTGTCAATCTTGATCTTGTCGCCCTGTTCTACGAACAGAGGAACCGCAACCTGTGCACCTGTCTCAACGGTAGCGGGTTTGTTCGCGCCGGTAGCGGTATCCCCCTTGAAGCCGGGCTCCGTCTCCGTGATCTCCAGTTCCACGAAAAGAGGAGGCTCCACAGAGAACACGCTTCCGTTATGGGAACAGATCTTGCACATCTCGTTCTCTTTCACAAACTTCAGTGCATCTCCAACCGCTTCGCCGTTCAGCGCGATCTGCTCATAACTCTCATTATCCATGAAATAGAACAGATCCCCGTCGGAATACAGATACTGCATATCTTTTCTATCAATACGTGCCTGGGGACATTTCTCAGTGGGACGGAAGGTCTTCTCTACCACGCCGCCGCTCTTGATGTTCTTCAGCTTCGTTCTGACGAAAGCCGCACCCTTTCCAGGCTTAACATGCTGAAATTCAATGATCTGGTACACATTGTTGTCATACTCAATGGTCATACCATTTCTGAAATCACCTGCAGAAATCATATTTATAATCCTCCTATGCCATTCACAATATAATTCTATTGTAGTTTAATATAAAATGGCATTTATTTCAACTATTTTCGAAAAAAAAGTTGAAAAACCTATTTTATATTCAAAATAAAGTCAATCGCCTGCAGGTAACCGTCCAGTCCCTGCCCGTAGATCTGTTTGTCGCAGGCCGGCGCCGTGACGGAGGTCTTCCGGAATTCCTCCCGCTTTGTGATGTCGGAGATATGGATCTCCACCTTGGGAACGGTAATGCTGGCAAGGGCATCCCTGATCGCATAGCTGTAATGGGTATATGCGCCGGGATTGATCACGATTCCCTCCGTGCCGTCAAAATATGCCTCCTGGATCCTGTCGATAATGGCGCCCTCGTGATTGCTCTGAAACACCGTGATGTCACAGCCCGCGCTCTCCGCCTTCCCCTGGATCAGATCCAGCAGGTACTGGTAGTCCTGTGTCCCGTAAACACTTTTCTCCCTGATCCCCAGAAAGTTGAGGTTGGGGCCGTTGATCACCAAAAGCTTCATCTTCTCTATCTCCTTCACGATTTTATTCAATATGTCTTCTATTTCCAGTTCGTCCACATCTATGATCAGATCCGCACAGTCCTCGTATGCCTCCCTGCGGCTCTCCAGCAGCTCCCTGATCTTCTCCAGCGGATTGTCACACTGCAAAAGGGGCCTGGTGGTATCCCCTCTCAGCCGCTCATACACCGTTTCCGGCCTGACGCGAAGATAGATCACCATACCCAGCTTCTTTAAAAGCCTCCTGTTCTCCTCCCTGACCGGCGTGCCGCCTCCCACGGAATAGATCCTCAGAAATTTTTGCTCCGTAAGTTCCGTCAACAGCGCCGTCTCAAGCTTCCTGAAATACTCCTCGCCCTGTTCCGCAAAGATCTCACTGATACACCTTCCCTCCCTGCGCTCAATCAGCTTGTCCGTATCCTCCACTGTCATCCGCAGCCTGTAGGACAGTTTCAGTCCCACAGACGTCTTGCCGCTGCCCATAAAACCTGTCAGCACCAGATTTCTATCCTGTCTCATCCTCTCATTCCATCCCTGCCTTCCTGTCTTGTCATTTACTCCCAGTACTGCATTGCGCAATTAACAGTGAATTCAGCACCGCCTATTTGCGCCAGTGCTTTGTTGTCATCAGTCAGCGATGGATCCTCATCGCTTCCGTCAGCCCGCCGTAAATCTCCGCCGCAAGCTCCTTCCCCACTTGTACGCCCGTCCATAATTCATACGCGATGATCCCCTGGTACAGAAGCATCTTCATGCCGCCGAAGGCCCTGCCTCCGCCGCATTTCACTTTCTGCATGAACCGTGTCTCGGAGGGATTGAAGATCAGGTCATAGCCGGTGTGTATCTTCCCGTAAAAAGCGTCCTCCTCTATGACCACATCCTCCACATGGGGATGCATTCCCACATTGGTAGCCTGAACCGCAAGGTATTTCTCCCCCGCCGGCAGCCCGTTATGCTCCGCCAGCGGCATTGCTTTCACCAACTGCCTGCCCGCAATGCCGTTCACTTCCTCCGCCACCGCCTCCGCCTTGTCCACACTGCGGTTCAGCAGCAGGATCTCCGCCGCGTCCTTCTGGGCCAGCAGCATCGCGACTGCCCTTGCCACGCCGCCCGCACCCAGGATCAGCACTTTCTCTCCCTCTATCCGCACACCGTCCTCGCACATGGCGCGGTACAGCCCGGGCATATCCGTGTTATATCCCTTGTAGCCGCCTTCTGTGCGGACCAGGGTATTCACTGCCCCGATCTGTTTTGCCAGGGGATCCATATCCTTTAAAAAAGGAATAACTTCACTCTTGTAGGGCACCGTCACATTCATACCCAGCAGATTCAGTGCATAGGCGCCCTCCACCGCCTCCCTTACATGCCCCGCGGGCACATGGAAGGGGACGTATGCCAGGTTTTTCCCCAGCTTTTCCGATAACGTATTATGTATCACCGGCGACATGGTGTGCTCCACCGGATTACCCATCAGCCCGCAGACGCGGGTGTAACCATTGATCTCCATATTACTACCAGCCTTTACGCACAATTCTCTAATCAATTCTTAACAGTTCCTTGTTTTCTGAGATTCCGATGATAAAAGAACAGCACAATCTTCTCCAGGAAGCGCTTTAATACAATCTGGATCTCCTCCTTGGGGTGAATGGGCTTCACCAGAAAGGTGACAAGCCCTGCCTTCCTGGCTCCCCATATATCCGTAAACAGCTGATCGCCCACAAAAAGTGTGGTTCCGGGCGTCGTGCCCATCCGTTCCATGGCTGTTTCATATCCCCTTCTGCCCGGTTTACCCGCCTTAAAAATATACGGGGATCCCACGCCCTCATGGAACATTTTCACGCGGGGCTCCTTGTTGTTGGACAAAAGCATGGTTCCATAGCCGATCCGCCGAAGCCGTTCAAACAGGGCTGTCGCCCTGTCGTCCGCCGGAGCGCCATGGGGCACAAGGGTATTGTCAATATCGAAGATCACGCCGCGATAGCCGCGACGGTATAATCCTTCATAATCAATCTCATATGCGCTGTCTGCTTCCTGATCGGGATAAAAACGCTGTAGCATATAATTTCCTTTCCGTTCCGGTTCTGCATCTCCTATTTCGCACTCATCCGGAGCATTTCATCAGGATCATTCCCTTCTCCGCACTGCTGCCGCCGGCTGTGAACCGTATCCTTTTACACTGCCAGATCAGCCCGTTCCCTGATATGAAAGCTCCGGAAATACTTTTCTTCCATGGGAATCCAGCTGTCCCGGAATCTTTCCAGCATCTCTACGCCGTTGCGCTGTTCAATCCGCCTCAGCTGCTCCTGCTGCCCCACATCGCAGAAAACCCTCAGCCCCATATATTCCCCGAACCGAGGGTGGCAGCTGTATGCCCCTTCCACGATCCGCAGGCCGCCCTCCGGGATTTCCCTGTCTTCCCCAGGTTCCATGCGGCTGCAGTCAAAACAGCGATACCGGAATGCCTGCCCGCTGCCCAAGGGTGTGAGAACCTCCTCCGCAAACCGCTCATAATGCACGTTGCCTCCCGGTTCAGCCAGCCGCCCGGGGCTGCGCAGCTCTGGCGGCAGAAAAAAGTCGTCCATGTGCACCACTCCTGCCCCGGTCACCCTCGCAAGCAGCTCCGACAGTGTGGTCTTGCCGGAGGCACATCTTCCGTCCAGCGCCACAATCCTGTTTCCCGGAAACATCTGCGCGATTGCCTGCAGGATCGGGAACACACGGATAAAGCGGCTGCACACCAGGCGGTACGCCGGACGTTCACGGCGCCGGTATCCGTCGCTGTGATGTACCGCCCGGGGAAGAGCCAGCGGGTACTCCGACAGGAAATCACGCCACTGCTCCTCCCCGAAGGGAATCGTCCTCCCCGTCAGGACAGTGTCCGTCCGCCCCCGAACCAGCTGCCCCACCGTATCCAGGCACTCCCGGAAAACCTGCTCTCCCTTTTCCGGCGGGTTGGCGGCAGTCTCCACAAACAGGCGAAAAAGCCATTCCAAAGGCAGCTTCTCCCTTTTCCATGCCGCCAGATTCACCCTGCACACGCCGGGATGGATCTGTTCCCAGAGAGGACTTGCATCCGCCTCCAGGGCGGCATACTCCTGTTCCAGATACCGGCGCGCAGCCGCCTGGTCCCGAAGCAGGTGCTCCGCGCCAAACGCCGCCTGATAACACAATTTGACCGCATCCCGGGCTTCCATTGCAGGATGAAGCCCTGCCTGTTCCAAAAAACATTCTCTAAATTCCAACCTTTTCCACTGCTTCCTTTACATAATCTGAAAGTTTCCTGCCCTCCACTCCCATTACCGCGGCGTTACACCGGCTCATGGGAATCAGCAGGATCCTTGCGTCGCTGGACGCCACCGCCTCCGCCATCTTCGGGGTAATCTCCCCCAGCATGGCGTTTGCCATGACAATGCCTATGGGACCCACGATCACATCCGCGCGGCCGCTGTTATAGACCACCGCGTTTTCTCCGGTGGCGCCTGACGTGGTGCCGCCTTTCATCATATTTGCCGTGGCCGCGGCATTGGTTCCCACAGCAATCAGATCCGCTTCGGGATACGCTGCCCGCAGCTCTTCCACAAGACTTCTTCCGACGCCTCCGCCCTGGCCGTCCATAATCATAATCTTCAAATTTGCACCTTCTGTCCGCTTCTACATTTTACATCTGAGTTTTTATCATATCATGACCGCCTGCCATATTTCAACCCGTTTTTTGGATACTTTACAGTTATCTCTTGACATTTCGGCGGTTTCCCGTATTATGTAAATAGGATTGTTTCAGGAAGAAACGGCGCATTTAGAAAAATGCATTCTACAATATCAAAATAGCAGCAAGGCACTTTCCACACAAAAAATACCGCCCATGTCATGCCACGAAGGCTTTCCACTCTCTGGAGAGAGTTGTTTTCGCGGCTTATTTTAGTTCGGAAGCGCATTGCGGAAAGAGGAAACATGAATGACAAAATGACACCTATCGTAAAATGCGCCGTGACAGCTGTCTGTATGGCGCTCTGTGTGGTGCTCCCCATGGCGCTCCACGCGATCCCCAACGCGGGCACCCTGCTCTCGCCCATGCATCTGCCCGTCCTGCTCTGCGGCCTGATCTGCGGCTGGCAGTACGGACTTCTCTGCGGTCTGGCAGGTCCCATGCTCTCCTGCTTTATCACGAGCATGCCCGGCATCGGCTATCTGCCTACCATGATGTTGGAGCTGGCGATCTACGGCTTTGTCACAGGGCTGATGATGAGATTGATCCACACCGGAAAACAGCTTGCAGATATCTATATCAGCCTGCTCACTGCCATGCTGGCCGGACGCATCGTCACCGGCATTGCAAGGGCGCTGATCTTTGCTGCCGGAAGCTACTCCTGGAAAGCATGGGCAACGGGATATTTCGTATCCAGCTTCCCCGGCATTGTCCTCCAGCTGATCCTTGTGCCCGCCCTGTATCTGGCTTTGCAGAAGGCGCACGTGATCCCTGCGCGCAGGCGTTCCAGGGAATTTGCATGACACGGCCTCCCGAAAGTCAACTACCCCGCTGCTTGCAGCGGGGCATCAAGCTTGCAGCGCTGCAGAGCACAATGCGTCCAATGGCCCCTATGGTATGTGACCCTAGTACATCGTTGCATTAATCCTGAAGTAAATCAGTGCTTGATGTTTGCGTCAG
>CANDMD010000207.1 GCA_947385725.1 uncultured Lachnospiraceae bacterium
CTACACCCAACAGAACACTCTTTCCCTACACGACGCTCTTCCGATCTCTAACGCTAACCCAAAGGTGATGAAGCGCAAGAAGAATCCCCGGCTGGACATCCACTGTCCCTGCCAGGTCGTCATGGAAGGCAGTCCTAAGTCCTACCAGGGGAAAATGCTGGATATCAGCGCCAATGGCATGGCATTTTCCGCCACAGACCCGGACTTTGAATCGGCGGAAAAGAAGATGATCACCGTCACCATCCCGGAACTTCCCATTCCCAAGGCCCGCACCGTGCAGGCATATATCATGCGCTGCAAAAAGGGCAGCAACGAATACATTTTAGGCTGCCGTCTGTCGGAGAACAACCTGGCGATCCAGCAGTATATCGAGACACAATAGGAACCTGTTACACCTGTTTGGTTCTAAAGCAAACGGGAGGTTGCCATAAGACGGAATGCCTGATACAATAAAAAAATCAGCAACAGAAAAACTGAACTGGAAAGGTGAATAGGTAAAAGTATGAAGCGCAATTATGAAGCCGTTCGGTAGCAATGGCTATCGTCGTCTGAAAACGTTATAGCCATTGCATCCTGAAAGTAATAGGAATCCTCGATACCCTGGCCGAAAACCAGCTATGGGAAGCCGTTGGAAGATTGTTATATGATTAGGAGGGCACTATGGGCTATAGGAAAGCCGAAGAGGTTCTGCCTCGGGAGATCCTTGCTTCCGTGCAGCAGTATATAGACGGTCAGATGCTCTATATTCCCAGGAAAACACAGGAAAAGAGATCCTGGGGATCAGCCACTGACACCAAGAGGAAGCTGGAACTCAGAAATGAAAGCATATACGCGAAATATCAGGAGGGGATATCTGTAAAGGAATTGTCGGACGAATATTTTCTCACTGAAAAAAGCGTACAGCGTATTATCAGAAAATTGAAACCCTCCTAAATAAGCCGGTAAATTTCAGGAGGTAAAAAGTGAATAGGGAAAATAAGAGAAAATCCTTTGAAAAAGGATATTATAGGGATCATGCATGTAAGGAAACATTTACCTGTAAGGTGTGCGGAAGGCCGGTAGTGCCGGAGGGTGCCGGAAGCAGCCACAGGAATCACTGCCCCAACTGCCTGACCAGTCTCCACGTGGATGTGGAACCGGGGGACAGGCAGTCGGACTGCGGCGGATATATGGATCCGGTGGCCGTCTGGGTGCGGAAAAACGGAGAGTGGGCAATCATACACCGCTGCAGGATGTGCGGAAGCTTCAGCTCCAACCGCGTGGCGGCGGATGATAATCCCATGAAACTGATGTCCATTGCCATGAAGCCGCTGGCAATGCCGCCCTTTCCTATTGACCGCATCGTGGAAATGACGCGCCTGATGGGCGGCGACGGGAGCATGGAATGATCCAAAGAAATTTGCAGCTTTCAAAGCAACATTGAATGTATTAGGTGTAAATCTCCTGACGGATATTGATGAGATCAGGGAATAACCGCAGAAACAAAAAATGCCCGGGGAAGAAAATCTCCGGGCATTTTCCGGTAGTGTCCATGCGCCCAAAGGAAATATGTCAGCCGGAACTGTCCGGAAGCGTGTCCCCTTCAGGAATATTGTCTTCGTAAATCCAGTTAATCTGATACTCTACTCCGGAAAGGGTGCCCAATTGCTCAATATAATTTTCAATCAGCAGTTTGGCACGTCCCTGTGCGTGTGTCAGTAAAGTCTCATTTTCGGCAAAGGACTGCCTGATTTGTTCGTTTGCCTCTGCGATTGCATCGGTCTGGTCTTCTGCCGTGATGGGATTCTTATTGAGGATCCCGTCGTCTCTGCCTGTTCGGTACAGGAACACAGGAATGCAATGGACAGCAAATATATGATAGTAAATGAAATGAATCTCTTGCGCATTTGTGATAAACTCCTTTATTCAACATTTATGGAAAACTGGCTGTCTATCTGCATGATCCAGGGCTTTATTAACGCCGTGACCACGGCTTCGGCATTCTCTTTGGCAAGAAGTAGTAAATCTTCCTCATCGCTGTTTTTTTCCAGAATTTCTGTGGCAAGAAAAACCTCCCGGACTTGAAATGAAAATGATGCCCCTGAGACGACAGTTAGGGAAACGGATAAATTTCTGCTAATAGGCTGTTACAGCATTATACCTTTTTCAATGCAGGGATTCCCTTGAAAACATTGACATTATGCTGTCTGGAATATAAAATAATGATAACTATCCAGTATTGATCCCGAAAAAGCCGGATATCCATATGAGGGATGATGGACAAAGGAAGGAATTGATGTTTTATCCCACAAAATTGCCGGGCGGTTTTCAGACAGCGAATGACAGCAGAAAGGGAAAATGGCATGGCTTTGGAAAATAAACTTGATATCAGTGATTCCGCTGAATTAGCAAGGGTTGAAGAGAAGATAAGTAAGAAAAGGGCAGTTGAATTATTTGAAGGCAGCTGCTTAAATAATTACGAAGCCGGGACATTTTGTATGCTGTCTGCAATCCACAAGTATTTATTTGAACAGATCTACGATTTTGCCGGGAAGCTAAGGGATGTAAACATTGCAAAAGGGAATTTCAGGTTTGCGCCGGTTATGTACTTGGAATCAGCAATAGAAAGTATTGAAAAGATGCCGCAGTCAACTTTTGATGAAATCATTGAGATGTATGTGGAAATGAACATTGCGCATCCGTTTCGTGAGGGTAACGGCCGCAGTACACGGATATGGCTGGATTTGATACTGAAAAGAGAGTTGAATCTTGTGATTGACTGGAGCCTGGTCGATAAGGATGATTACCTGCTGGCAATGGAGAGAAGCCCCATAAAGGATATTGAAATCAAGCATGTTTTAAGGCAGGCATTGACGGATCAGATTGACGACAGGGCAATCTACATGAAGGGGATTGATCACAGCTATTATTATGAAGGCTATGCCGTGTATAAGACGGAAGAATTATAAGCGTCAAATGAAAACGGGGGAAATAATTGTGGCTGAAAAGAATACTCAACAGTTAAAATTTCCGTGTAACTGACTACATAATGCCAGCCATATACGTTTAACCAGTGCAGTACGGTAAATTCTGGCGTTATGTAGTATAGCTGATGATATTGGAGGGGTGATGCCGTGAATAAAAATGTATTTTTGCTGGAGGATATTGCAAACATAGTAAAACCAATTGCAAAAAAATATGGTGTGAAAGAACTATATTTGTTTGGATTTTATGCAAGAGGAGAGGCTGATGGGGACAGCGATTTGGATTTTCTGATGTTTGGCGGAGAAAATTTTATATTGACAATGATGGTACGAACTGGAATATTATTGCAGAGGTTATTTTTGAGGAATTGCCTGTTTTCATAGGGCAATTGAAAAAAATAGTGTAACCGACATAGTACGTATCAGCCGTTGAAAACTTGCTCACGTAAGGCTGAATATCGCCACTCTTTCATCGGGCGAACGCCCGATAACGCACGAACACCAGAACGTGAAAATAGCCAGGCGGCGTAAAACTTTTTAAATGTCCTCTATTCTCCAAACAAATCAGCATGGCGGCCAGTTGTAGCAGCTGAAAGAATAAGTGTATCCTCATAAATCTGGTACATGAGCAGCCAATCAGGCTCTATGTGACATTCGTTGCGGCTTTCCGTTTGAAAATAGAGGCTTCGGGTCGCAGCCCCCTGGGGAAATGCTGATGGAACCGGCACTTCCTCAAATACAAACCGCAGAAAGAATAGGAAAACATATGAACGAAAATTCATCTTTTAAGTCAGGCTTTGCAACCCTGATCGGCAGACCCAACGTGGGGAAATCCACATTGATGAACAGATTGATCGGGCAGAAGATTGCCATTACGTCCCGTAAACCCCAGACGACGCGCAACCGCATACAGACGGTTCTGACGCTGGAGGAAGGACAGATCGTGTTCCTGGATACCCCTGGTATCCATAAGGCGAAAAACAAACTTGGAAACTATATGGTCAGCGTGGCGGAGCATACCCTGGAGGAGGTGGACGTGATCCTCTGGCTGGTGGAGCCCACGGATTATATCGGCGCGGGTGAGCGCCATATCATCGAGCAGCTGAAAAAGACGAAAACGCCAGTGATCCTGGTTATCAATAAAACCGACACCGTGAAAAAGGAAGAGGTCTTACATTTTATCGACGTTTACCGGAAAGAACTGGACTTTCAGGAGATCGTCCCTGTTTCGGCCCTGAAGGGTGATAACACGGAGGAACTGGTCAAATGTATCCTGAAGTATCTGCCTTACGGCCCTGCATTTTATGATGAGGACACCATCACGGATCAGCCCATGCGCCAGATTGCAGCTGAACTGATCAGGGAGAAAGCGCTGCGGCTCCTGGAGGATGAGATTCCCCACGGCGTGGCGGTCAGCATCGAAAGCATGAAGGAAAAAGGAAAGATATGCCATATTGAAGCGACCATTGTCTGCGAGAGGGAATCCCACAAAGGAATCATTATCGGAAAAGGTGGACAAATGCTGAAAAAGATCGGTTCAGCAGCCCGCCCTGAAATTGAAAAAATGTTGGAAACGCAGGTGAATCTCCAGCTCTGGGTGAAAGTGAAAAAGGACTGGCGGGACAGTGATTTCCTTTTGAAGAATTTCGGATACCATCCAGAGAATGCCGATAGATAGTCGGCAATGCTGAGAACTGTCCAGGAATTTCAGGCGTTGGATGTGAACTCGTCCATGAAAATGGAGGACTGGTTATGTCCCGTATGAGAACGGATCTGAATGTAAGGCCGGGACAGTTACCAGATTTTACGCGGACGATCCGCGCATAGAAAAGAGAAAAATGCAGACCCTAACATGCAGATGAAGATAAGATACGAATCGGGGGATGCGGGAAATGAATCTGGAATACTGGAAGCAATTTGAGCACAGCGGCAGAATTGAGGATTATCTTTCTTTTGTGGCAAGTGACAGATCGGGGAGCATGGAAGGTCGGCAGCGGGCGGGAGAACATAGGGATGCAGGAATATATATGCGTGACAGGGATCATACTAAAGCAGACACCCGTGGGGGAATATGACAGGCATATTAGCCTTCTGACAAAGGAGCGTGGAAAGATCTCCGCATTCGCAAGGGGAGCCAGAAAGCCGGCGAACCGCCTGGCCGCGGCTACAAACCCTTTTTCCTTTGGAACCTTTAAACTTTATGAGGGGAAAAACTCTTATACAGTGGTGGAGGCAGACATTCAGAATTATTTTGAAGAACTGAGGACCGATTATATCGGCGCGTATTACGGCATGTACTTTGCGGAGGTGGCGGACTTTTACACCAGGGAAAACAATGACGAACGGGAAATGATGAAATTACTGTACCAGACCCTGCGTGCCCTCTGCGCCCCGTCCCTGCCCGATCCGCTGATCCGCTGTATCTACGAGTGTAAGGCAATAGCGGTGAACGGAGAGTTCCCAGGACCGCCCGCAGATGAGAAGCTGGAGGAATCCACGGTTTACGCGCTGCAGTACATAGCATCAAGCCCCATTGAAAAGCTGTATACCTTCAATGTGACGGAGACGGTATTGAAGCAGTTACAGCAGGTTTCGGCGCGGTATATGAAGCGGTTTGTGGGAAGAGAATTTAAGAGCCTGGAAGTTCTGCAAACTCTCTGTTGAAAAACAGAAATTTTTTTGGTACAATTACTTAGCACATTTCTTCACGGATCTGTGTGTTGCCTGTGGCTTGGATCCGCAGGCTGCGGAAAGGCATATGGATGGATATGAAAAGAATCTCAAGGACGGTACTGGGCGTCCTGCTCACTGCACTGATGATGACCGGCTGCGGGGAAGCCAGAGTTCCGAATACCATAGATAAGCCTATGATCGCCATCGCGAAGAACGGGGCGGTCACGGAATATCTGGTGGGAGAGTTCAGCGCGAAAACATATTACAGCATTTCCGGATTGTCATCCATGGCGACAGCGGAGGTGGCAGAGTATAATACCGCCAACCAGACAGGGACAGTCGTTCCGGTGAAACTGGAGAAGGTAGAGACCCTGGAGGATGGGACGGGACGTGTGTGCATCGTCTATCAATATGACAGCGCCGAAAGCTACACGGGATTTAATGAGGGAAGTCTGTTCTACGGTACTGTGGGGGAGGCGCTTTCCCAGGGGTACTCTTTTGACGCCGGACTGCAGGGCGTCAGCGATGCAGAGGGACAGACGTTTACGGCGGAACAGCTGAAGCAGGCTACGGACAGGCGGCTCATCATTGCGCCCCAGGGAGTGTATGTATACTGTCCCGGAAAAGTGGACTATATCAGCGGTGTCGCGTCCATGGCTGAGGACGGAAGCGTGGATACAACGGCGGCGGACTGCCCTGTTTATATTCTTTTGAAGTGAAGAGACGGAACTGGAATAGGAGGAGGTTATTATGGAAAAGTCAATGGATAAGATTGTGGCGCTGGCCAAGGCGAGGGGCTTTGTGTACCCCGGATCCGAGATATACGGCGGTCTTGCCAACACCTGGGACTACGGCAACCTTGGCGTGGAATTAAAGAACAATGTGAAGAAAGCATGGTGGCAGAAATTTGTGCAGGAGAATCCCTACAATGTGGGTGTGGACTGTGCCATCCTCATGAATCCCCAGACCTGGGTGGCGAGCGGCCATCTGGGCGGTTTCTCTGATCCCCTTATGGACTGTAAGGAGTGCCACGAGCGTTTCAGGGCGGATAAACTGATCGAGGATTACTGCACGGACAACGGAATTGCGCTGGAGGAAAGCGTTGACGCGTGGAGCCAGGAGCAGATGAAGGACTTCGTGGAGGAGAAGAACATTCCCTGTCCCGGCTGCGGCAAGCATAATTTCACGGATATCAGACAGTTCAACCTGATGTTCAAGACATTCCAGGGTGTCACTGAGGATGCGAAAAATACGGTGTATCTGCGTCCGGAGACGGCGCAGGGTATTTTTGTGAACTTTAAGAATGTACAGAGGACTTCCCGCAAGA